>DASQLJ010000775.1:0-10149 GCA_035630095.1 Longimicrobium sp. | reverse complement strand
TCGCTGACCCGCGCGCTCAAAGTGTCCTTCGCCGGCGGCTCGGTGATGGGGATGGGCGTGGCCGGGCTGGCGGTGCTGGGGCTGGGCGGGCTGTTCGTGGTGCTCTACATGTACTTCCAGCCGCAGAACGCGGTGGGCGGCGACATGATCCGCACGCTGGAGGTGCTCACCGGCTTCTCGCTGGGCGCCGAGAGCATCGCGCTCTTCGCGCGCGTGGGTGGCGGCATCTACACCAAGGCGGCCGACGTGGGCGCCGACCTGGTGGGCAAGGTGGAGGCGGGGATCCCCGAGGACGACCCCCGCAACCCGGCCACCATCGCCGACAACGTGGGCGACAACGTGGGCGACGTGGCGGGGATGGGCGCCGACCTCTTCGGCAGCTACGTGGCCACCATCCTGGCCACCATGGTGCTGGGGCGCGAGATCACCATCGAGCACGGCTTCCGCGGCTTCCAGGGGCTCTCGGCGATCCTGCTCCCCATGGTGATCGCCGCGCTGGGGATCGTCTTCTCGCTGGTGGGGATCCTGCTGGTGCGGGTGAAGGACGACAACGGCAACGTGCAGCAGGCGCTGAACATCGGGAACTGGGCGTCGATCGCGCTCACCGGGATCGCCTCGTTCTTCGTGATCCAGTGGATGCTCCCCGGGCAGATGGTGATGGGCCGCGCCGGCTCCGAGCCGTTCAGCTCGATGGGCGTGTTCGTGGCCGTGGCGATCGGCCTGGTGGTGGGCGCGCTGATGAGCATGATCACCGAGTACTACACGGCCATGGGCAAGCGCCCGGTGCTCTCGATCGTGCGGGGCTCGGCCACGGGGCACGCCACCAACGTGATCGGCGGGCTGGCGGTGGGGATGGAGAGCACCACGCTCCCCATCCTGGTGCTGGCCGGCGGGATCATCGGCAGCTACGAGGCGGCCGGGCTGTACGGCGTGGCGATCGCCGCGGCGGGGATGATGGCGACCACCGCCATGCAGCTCGCCATCGACGCCTTCGGCCCGATCGCCGACAACGCCGGCGGCATCGCCGAGATGAGCCACCTCCCCAAGGAGGTGCGCGAGCGCACCGACGTGCTGGACGCCGTGGGCAACACCACCGCGGCCACCGGCAAGGGCTTCGCCATCGCCTCGGCGGCGCTGACCTCGCTGGCGCTCTTCGCGGCCTTCATGGGCACCGCGCACATCGAGCACATCGACATCTCCAACGCGCGGGTGCTGGGCGGGCTGTTCGTGGGCGCGATGATCCCCTTCATCTTCTCGTCGCTGGCGATCAGCGCGGTGGGGCGCGCGGCGATGGCGATGGTGCAGGAGGTCCGCCGCCAGTTCCGCGAGATCCCCGGGATCATGGAGGGCACCGCCAGGCCCGAGTACGAGCGCTGCGTGGCCATCTCCACCCAGGCGGCGATCCGCGAGATGATCGCGCCGGGCGCCATCGCGCTGGTGGTGCCGGTGCTGGTGGGCTTCACCATGGGCCCCGAGGTGCTGGGCGGGCTGCTGGCCGGCGTGACCGTGTCGGGCGTGCTGATGGCGATGTTCCAGTCCAATGCCGGTGGTGCGTGGGACAATGCCAAGAAGTCGTTCGAGTCGGGCGTGCAGGTGGATGACCGGCTCGTCTTCAAGGGCTCGGACGCCCACAAGGCCGCCGTGACCGGCGACACCGTGGGCGACCCGTTCAAGGACACCTCGGGCCCGTCGATGAACATCCTGATCAAGCTGATGTCGATCGTCTCGCTGGTGATCGCGCCGAGCATCGCCGTCGACCGCGACGTGCCGGTGGTGGCGGCCGCCGCGCCGGCCGCGGTGGAGCGGCCCGCGCCCGCCGCGCCGATCGCCGCGCCCGTCGCCGTCATCCGCTGACGCGCTTCGATCTCGGACGCAGGAAAGACCCGGCCGGGAGCATGTCTCCCGGCCGGGTCCTTGCGTCCAGCCCCCGCGCACCGGCGCACCGGGTGGTTGCGGCGGCAGGCTCGCGCGGGTTATATGGGTTCCCATCCTAAGATGGGTGGCGAGCTCGCGGCGTGGAGACATGGTTTGGCAGATCCGGCGATCCCCGATGACGTCCAGCGCTTCCTGGCCGAGCACGTCGACACGGCGGAGCAGCTCGACGCGCTGATGCTGCTGCACGGCCAGCGCGACCGCGCGTGGACCGCCGAGTCGCTGAGCCAGGCGCTGTTCTCGGTGCCGCAGTCGGCCGCGCTCACGCTGGAGCGGCTGCGCGAAAGCGGGTGGGCCGCGGCCGAAGGCGGCGGCGCCTTCCGCTACGCCGCCGCCGACGCCGACGACCGGCGCATCGCCCAGGTGGCGGGCGCGTACCGCACCAACCGGGTGGGGCTCATGAAGCACCTCTTCGCGCGGCGGGTGGACCCGGTGCGCTCCCTCGCCGACGCCTTCCGGGTGAGGAAGGACCACTGATGGCGACGATCGTCTACGTGCTCTGCGCGCTCACCAGCCTCGCCTGCGCGGTGCTGCTGCTGCGCGGCTACGCCAGGAACGGGGTGCGGCTGCTGCTGTGGGTGGGGCTGTGCTTCGTGGGGCTGGCGCTGAACAACATCCTGCTGGTAGTGGACGTGCGGATGGTGCCCAGCGTGGACCTCTCCCTCTGGCGGTCGCTGCCGGCGCTCGCCGGGCTGATGCTGCTCATCTACGGGCTGGTATGGGAGACGCGCTGAAGGCGGTGGTGTCGGGGGCCATGGTGATGGCCTACCTCACGGCGGGGCTGTTCTTCCTCCGCTTCTGGCGCGACACCCGCGACCGGCTGTTCGCGGCGTTCGGCGCGGCGTTCTGCCTGCTTGCCATCCAGCGGGGCGCCTTGAGCCTGATCGTCTCCGGCGACGCCGAGGGGGCGGCGGTGTGGCTCTACGCGCTGCGCCTGCTGGCCTTCCTGCTGATCCTGGCCGCGATCATCGACAAGAACCGCGCGCGCTGAAGGGCTGGAAGGACGACGCGACGAACGCCCGGCCGGGGCTCCACCGGCGGGCGTTCCGCTCGTCGTCCGACGCGGTTTTCGTCCGCCGCGCGTCTCTCCGCTGGACCCCGTCCGCTCTGCGAGAACCGCGATCCGTAGCACTCTTCGCGCGCGCGACAAGACTGTTGTACACCGAATGTTTACGGAGTATATTGTTTTCCCCAACCCACTACGGCTCGGTCCCCTCCCCCTCGGCGCGCTCGCCGCGGGGTCACCCGGAGCCACACGAATGTCCTCGAAATCGGTTCTCATCGTGGACGACGACCCCGACCAGCACGTGCTGGTGGGCCTGTACCTGGAGCACGCGGGCTACACCGTCCTGCATGCGTGCGACGGCGGCGAAGGGTACGACGCGGCGGTGTCGCGCCGGCCGTCGCTGGTGCTGCTCGACATGCGCATGCCGCGCGTGGACGGCGAGGCCGCGTTCCGCCGCCTCCGTTCCGACCCCGCGACCCGCGAGATCCCCGTGGTGGCGGTCACCGCGGACGTGCTGGACTGGCCCGAGTCGCGCTCGCTGCGCGAGGGCTTCGCGGGCCACGTGACCAAGCCGTGCGACCTGGCGCGCATCCGCGACGTGGTCCGCAAGGTGATCGGCCCGGCCGGCGGGCCCATGACGCTCGCCCCCGGCACCTTCGTCGTGGCCGCGGCGATGCACTGACGTACGCCGTCCATCCAACAAGAAAGAAAGCGCGCCGGAGCTATCGAGCCCCGGCGCTTCTTCATTTTCGCCCATCACGACCACGAGAGATGAAGGTGGCTCGTGGCGGCGTGGGCCGGGGCGGGCGGAATATGCGAGTAAACTCGCCGTTACAACGGCACGCAGTCCGCCTTCGTGGGCTTCAACCGAGATCGAGCCGCGATGCCGCCGCCGGGGAAGCCTCGCGCAGTTTGCGAGGCTTTTTGTAGTTGTTGCTGCGGCTTCAGCCGCCGGTGGCGGAGGCCGGCCGATCCCCAGCGATCCAGGATTCCACGACTCCTCTCACGCAGCGCGCATTACGCCCGCGGATGCGCCTGGCGGTAGACCTTCTTCAACCGCTCCTTGGACGTGTGCGTGTAGATCTGGGTGGTGCTGAGGGAGGCGTGGCCGAGCAGCTCCTTCACCGCGAGCAGGTCGGCGCCGCTGTCCAGCAGGTGCGTGGCGAAGGTGTGGCGCAGCGAGTGGGTGGAGAGGCCGCGCTCGTCGCCCACCTGCTTGAGGAACGCCTTCACGATGTTCTGGATCTGCCGCACGGTGAGCCGCCGCCCGGTCTGGCCGAGGAAGACGGCGCGCCGGTCGCCGCGCGTGGCCTGCGCCAGCACGATCTCGCGCCCCTCGAAGTAGTGCCGCAGCGCCCGCACCGCGAGCGCGCCCACCGGCACGATCCGCTCCTTGCGCCCCTTGCCCAGCACGCGCACGCGCTCGCCCAGCAGGTCCAGCCGGTCCATGTCCAGCCCCTGCAGCTCGCTCAGGCGCATCCCGGTGGAGTAGAACAGCTCCACGATCGCCAGGTTGCGCATCCCATGGAACCCGCCGTCGCCCGCGCGTACCTCGGCGTCGGCGAAGATGGCGTCCATCTGGTCCTTCGTGAGGAAGCCGGGGAGCGTGCGGTCCTTCCTGGGCGTGCGCACCGCCCGGGCGGGGTTGGCGTCCACCCGCTCCTCCACGTGCAGGTAGCGGTAGAAGGAGCGCACGGCGGAGAGCTTACGGCCGATGCTGCTCTTCGCGTTCCCCTTCCGCGTGGAGAGGTCGCCCATGAAGCTGCGGATGGCGAGCCGGTCGACCCCGCTCCAGCTCCACTCGCCCGAGCCGTAGTAGCGGTCCAGGAACGCCTCCAGCTCGCCCAGGTCGTCGGTGTAGGCGCGCACCGTCTGCGGCGAGAGCTGGCGCTCGTGGGCGATGTAGCGCAGGAACTCGTCGATCTCGTCGCGCCGCGGCTGCGGGGCGGCCGGGGCCGGCGCCGCGTCGGTCACGCGCGGGCGGCGGGCTCCCGCACCCGCATCTCGTGCGCGTCCATCCACGCGGCGAAGTCGGCGCGGGCACGCTCCACCAGTAGCTCGCGCTTGACCTCCTTCTTCATCTTCTTCCCCCCCTGCTCCAGCGGGTCGATCAGCCCGAAGTTGCTGTTCATGGGGGCGAAGTGCTTCGGGTCGCTGTCGCGCAGGTAGCGCATCAGCCCGCCCATCATCGTGGTGGGCGGGGGGACGGCGGGCTCCAGGCCGCGCACGATGCGGTCGAGGTTGGCCGCGGCCAGGATGCCGACGGCGGTCGACTCGGTGTACCCCTCCACCCCCGTGATCTGCCCGGCGAAGATCAGCTCCGGCCGGTCGCGCAGCGCGCCGTGCGCGGAGAGCTTCGCGGGGAAGTTGAGGTAGGTGTTGCGGTGGATGGAGCCCCAGCGCAGGAACTCGGCGTTCTCCAGCCCCGGGATCGTGCGGAAGATGCGCTTCTGCTCGGGGATCTTCAGCCGCGTCTGGAAGCCCACCAGGTTCCACATCTGCCCCGCGCGGTCCTCGCGGCGGAGCTGCACGATCGCCCAGGCGCGCCTGCCGCCCCACTGGGGGACGGGGAGGCCCACCGGCTTCATCGGCCCGAAGCGGAGCGTCTCGGGCCCGCGGTGCGCCATCACCTCGATCGGGAGGCACCCCTCGAAGTAGGGGACGTTCTCCCAGTCGTGCCCCGCGTGCTCCTCGCCGGTGCGCAGCGCCTCGATGAAGGCGTCGTACTGCTCCTTCGTCATCGGCGCGTTCAGGTAGTCGTCGCCCTCGCCCTTCCCCCAGCGGCTGGCGGCGAAGAGCTGGTCGTGGTCGATCGACTCGTCGCTGATCACCGGCGCGATGGCGTCGAAGAACGACAGCCCCTGGTCGTCGCCCAGCGCGCGGCGGATGGATAGCGAGAGCGCGTCCGACGTCAGCGGGCCGGTGGCGACGATCGTGGGGCCCGCCGGCAGATCGGCCACCTCGCCGCGCTCCACGCGGATGCGCGGGTGCGCGGCGATGGCGGCGGTCATCCGCTCGGCGAACTCGATGCGGTCGACCGTGAGCGCGGTGCCGCCGGGGATGCGGCTCTCGCGCGCGCAGGCCAGCAGCAGCGACCCGCCGGCGCCGAGCTCGTCCATCTCCAGCTTGAGCAGCCCGTGCGCGTTGTGCGGGTCCTCGCTCTTGAAGGTGTTGCTGCACACGATCTCGCCCAGCCGGTCGCTCTGGTGCGCCGGCGTGCCGCGCACGGGGCGCATCTCGTGGAGCGTGACCTCGTGCCCGTGCTCGGCGAGCTGGTACGCCGCCTCCGAGCCGGAAAGACCGCCGCCGACGACCGTTACCTCTGCCATGCCGCTATTCCTCCAGGAGAACCGCTGAACGTCAGATTCGATGTCCGCGCGAGGCGGGCATTTCCCTTTTCGCCCGCCCCGCACCCCGGGTTGAAACCCGAGGCAACAACGACAGGAAGTCCGCCTTCGCGGACTGCGGGGCGGGCTTCCTCGCTCGAAATATACAACGGTTTGGGCCGCTGATGTCGGCCGTCGAAGCCTCGGGTGCGCGGAAGCCCGGATAAAACTCGACCTCGCCCCCACGACCTCTCCCGGAACGGGAGAGGTGGACGCCCTCAGGCGGCCGGAGAGGGCGCGATGCCGCGGCCGCGCGTCCCCCTCGTCGCCGCTTACTTCCCCGCCTTCCGCGCCGTCGACTTCGCGGCGGGCTTCTTGGCCGCGGCCTTCTTGGCGCTGGCGGCGGTCCTGGACTTCGGCTTGGCGGCGGTCTTCTTCGCGGCCGAAGACTTTGCCGGGCCCTTGGTGTCCGCAGCCTTCGACGTCCGACCGGTCTTCAACGCCGGGGCGCCGCGGCGGGCGGCGGCGGCGCGGCCCTTCTTGGGCTTGGCCGTCAGCGCGCGCTCGGCGATCAGCGGAAGCGCCTGCTCCAGCGTGAAGCCGTCGGGAGATACACCCTTCGGCAGCGACGCGTTCACGTCCCCATGCTTCACGTAGGGCCCGTAGCGACCCTCCCACAGCGTCACCGGCTCGCCGTTGGCCGGGTGCGCGCCCAGCGTGCGCAGCGGCTCGATCGCCTTGCGCGCGCCGCGGCCGCCCTTGGGCTTCGACAGCAGCTCCATCGCGCGCTCGAAGGCCACCGTGTAGACGTCGTCGGTCTTCTCCAGCGAGCGGAACTCGTTGCCGGCGACCACGAACGGGCCGAAGCGGCCGACGCCCGCCTTCACCTCGTCCCCCGTCTCCGGGTGCTTCCCCAGCGTGCGGGGGAGCGACAGCCAGCGCAGCGCCATCTCCAGGTTCACGTCCGCGGGGCTCGTCCCCTTGGGCAGCGACGCGCGCTTGGGCTTCGGCTCGTCGTCCGTCGCGGGGCCGAGCTGCACGTAGGGGCCGAAGCGGCCCTCCAGCATCAGCACCGGCTTCCTGGTCTCCGGGTCCTCGCCCAGGACGTCGGGCCCCTCGGTCTTGGCGCGGACCAGGCGCTCCACCTGCTCGTCGCTCAGGTCGGCCGGGGCGATCCCCTCGGGGAGCGAGGCGGTGACGGTGCCCTCGCCCTCCTCGCGCTCCACGAACGGCCCGAAGCGCCCGATGCGCACACGCGCCGGCAGCCCTTCCAGCAGCACGGTGGAGGCCTCGCGCGGGTCGATGTCGGCCTGGCCGCGCTGCACCATCTCGCCCAGCCCGTCGGGGCCGTTGAAGAAGTCGCGCAGGTAGGGAAGCCACTCCGCGCCGCCCTCCGCGATCTCGTCGAGCTGCTCCTCCATCCGCGCGGTGAACCTGGTGTCCACCAGGTGCGGGAAGTGCCGCTCCAGCAGCGTGGTCACCGCGAACGCCGTGAAGGTGGGGACGAGCTGGTTGGACACCCGCTCCACGTAGCCGCGGTCGATGATGGTGCCGATGATGGACGCGTAGGTGCTGGGGCGGCCGATCCCCTCGGCCTCCAGCGTCTTCACCAGCGTGGCTTCGGTGAAGCGCGCCGGCGGCTGCGTCTCGTGCTTCAGCGCCTCCAGCCCGCGCAGGATGACGGCGTCGCCCTTCCGCAGGCTGGGGAGCGGCTCCTCGCGGTCCTCCAGCGCGGCGTCGGGATCGTCCGACCCCTCCACGTAGGCGCGGAAGAAGCCGGGGAAGTCGATGCGCTTGCCGCTGGCGCGGAAGGTCGCGTCGCCGGCCTCGATCAGCGCGGTCAGGTGCGTCTGGCGCGCGTCGGCCATCTGGCTGGCCACGGTGCGCTTCCAGATCAGGTCGTAGAGCGCCGCCTCCTGCCCCGAGAGCCCGGTCGACTCCGTGGTGCGCATCTCCGTCCCCGCGGGGCGGATCGCCTCGTGGGCCTCTTGCGCGCCCTTGCTGGTGGTGGTGAACTGGCGCGGTGACGGGCTCAGGTACTCCTCGCCGTACAGCGCCCGGATGCGCATCCTCGCCGCCTTGATCGCCTGGTCGGAGAGGTGAACGGAATCCGTACGCATGTAGGTGATGAACCCCTCCTCGTACAGCCGCTGCGCGATGCGCATGGCGTCGCGCGCGCTGAGGCGCAGCTTGCGGTTGGCCTCCTGCTGCAGCGTGGAGGTGGTGAACGGCGGGTACGGGCGGCGGATCGACGGCTTCTCCTCCGTCTCCGTCACCCGCCACGCCGCGTCCTCGATGCGCCTGCGCAGCGCGTTGGCCTCGTCGCTCCCCAGCAGGATCACGCCGGCGGACTTGAGACGCCCCGTGTTCTCGTCGAAGTCGCGCCCGGTGGCCACGCGCTTCCCGCCGACGGACTGCAGCATGGCGGTGAAGGGCGCGGCGTCCTTGGCCAGCGCGGCCTTCAGGTCCCAGTACACCGCCGAGCGGAACGCCCGCCGCTCGCGCTCGCGCACCACCAGGACGCGCACGGCCACCGACTGCACGCGGCCGGCGGAGAGGCCGGTGGCGATCTTCTTCCACAGCAGCGGGCTCAGCGTGTAGCCCACCAAGCGGTCCAGGATACGCCGCGTCTCCTGCGCGCGCACCAGGTGGTCGTCGATGCGGCGGGGGTGCGCCAGCGCCTCGCGGATCGCCTCGGGGGTGATCTCGTGGAAGACGATCCGCGAGCACGGCACCTTGGGCTTCAGCACCTCCACCAGGTGCCAGCCGATGCTTTCGCCCTCGCGGTCTTCGTCGGTGGCCACCACCAGCTCGTCGGCGCCCTTCAGCAGCTCCCGCAGCTCGCTGACGATCTTCCGCTTGCCGGCGGGGATCACGTACACCGGCTCGAAGTCGTTCTCCACGTTCACGCCCAGGCGCGCCCACTCCTGCCCCTTCAGCGCGGGCGGGATCTCGGCGGCGCTTTCGGGGAGGTCGCGCACGTGGCCCATGCTGGCGGCCACGCGGTACCCGCTGGGAAGGAAGCTGCGGATGGTCTTCGCCTTGGTGGGACTTTCCACCACCACAAGGCGCGTCTTGTTGGCTCGTTCGGGCATGAAGGGAAAAGCGTGTTGGCTTGCTACGGCCCGCGGCGGGCCCTCACTTCGGCTTCGATGACGCTGGCGACCCCGGCCGGCGGGCGCCCCTCGGTGTCCACGTGCAGCGCGGCGCGCGTGTAGAGCGGGGCGCGGGCGCCCAGCAGGCGGCGCGCGGCCTCCAGCGGGTCGGGGCCGGCCAGCAAGGGGCGTTCCCCCGGCGACCCCGCCGCGCGCCGCACCGCCTCTTCGGGCGAGACCCGGAGCCACACCGAGAGCGTCCCCGGCCCCAGCGCCTCCAGGTTCTCCGGCCGGGTGATCCACCCGCCCCCCGGCGACAGGACGACGCCCCGCAGCCCCGCCACGTCACGCGTGGCGGCGGCCTCCAGCTCGCGGAAGCGCGCCTCGCCGTCGTCCGCGAAGATCCGGGCGACGCTGCGCCCCTCGCGCGCCTCGATCCACTGGTCCAGGTCGACGTGCTTCCACCCCAGGCGCCGGGCCAGCTCGGCCCCCACCGCCGTCTTCCCCGCCGCCATGAACCCCAGCAGCACCACGCGTTCGACAGCGGGTGGAGGGAGCTCGGTCATTCGGGAGCGGGGCGGAAGGTTGAGGACGGATGGATCATCCCGTCTCGCCGGGCATTCGTTCCGGTCGATCGGACAAACGATCGGTCTCACACGGAGCAACGGAGGAAACGGAGGAACCGCTCCTCCACGGGCCCTGTCGCGTGCCCCATCATCTCCGCAGAGCGAGCGCCGGCAGTCCGCGAAGGCGGACTTCGTGTGGTTGTTGCAGCGAATTCATTCGCCCC
>DASQLJ010000774.1:0-2320 GCA_035630095.1 Longimicrobium sp. | reverse complement strand
CTAGGCAATGGCGTCCGCCAATTGCGGCGTTGGCGGTGTCCAGGAATCGTCGGTCGTAAGGTTTCGTGCTGTACACGGCGACGTCCATGCGGGGCTGCTCCGTTCCCGGTGGTGGTGTGGGGCATGAGCAATGTACGCGCCGCAGCGAACAGGGCAGCACCGCAGCTTCGGAAGCTCGCTCCGGCACGGCAACTCTCGGCTCCCTTATGGTGGCGCCGCTCCCTCTACTGTTATCGTCCGTGCGCTGGTACGAAGCGGCCCGAAACGGGTGGAGCGCGACCGGCAATGCCCCGGCAGCAGGACGCAGTGTTTCTGGGGTGCACGAAGCTGTTCGGAGGCCTCGATGCCGGGGCGCTCGACGCCGTCGCGGCGCTGGCCACGTCGCGTGCGGTCGGGGCCGGACAGGCGGTGTTCCGCCAGGGCGCCGAGGCGACTCATCTCCACCTCGTGGTCACGGGGCGGGTGAAGATCGCGCAGGTAAACGGCGACGGCCTTTCCCTCACAATACGGTTCATGGGGCCGGGCGAGGTGCCCGGCTGCGTCGCCATCTTCCGACACGTCCCGTTCCCGGCCAATGCCACGGCGGTCGTGGATAGCCGGCTCCTCCTCTGGTCCAGCGCGCGGGTCGGCGAGATTATGGAGCGGCACCCGCGGCTCGCGGCCAATGCCCTGGAGGTGGTGGGCACCCAGACGCAGGAGATGCTGCACCGGCTGCGGGAGTTCGCTATGGAGCCGGTCGAGCGCCGCATCGCGCGCGCGCTGCTGCGCCTCGCAGGGCAAGCCGGGCGACGGGTCGACACCGGCCTCGAGATCGACTTTCCGTTGTCCCGTCAGGACATCGCCGAGATGACGGGGACGACGCTCTACACCGTCAGCCGCACCTTGCGCGAATGGGAGCGCCGCGGCGTGGTCCAGAGCGCGCGGC
This sequence comes from Longimicrobium sp., assembly GCA_035630095.1. GTDB lineage: Bacteria > Gemmatimonadota > Gemmatimonadetes > Longimicrobiales > Longimicrobiaceae > Longimicrobium. The sequence continues at coordinate 1,395 of DASQLJ010000774.1, read as the reverse complement.
GGCGCGTCGTCGTCCGCGATCCTGCCCGCCTCGGCGAGATGGGAGCGAACCAATCCCGGTCACGCCCGCGCGAGGGCGCCTGAAAGCTTGCAGTCCGCCGCGCAGCCGCGGTGTTGTTTGATCTGGAGCAAAGAGTGGTGGCCCGCATTCCCCGATAGAGGCTGCACGGCGCGCCGCGGAACTCGGCCGCGCGCCTTCCGCCGCCGCGTCAGAAGAAGGGTCAGGCGCAGGGATGCCAGACGACCTCAGCGACCGCACCATCGCCCTCGTCAAGGCCACGGTTCCCGCCCTCGAGCAGCACGGGCTCGCCATCACCCGGCGCATGTACGAGCGGATGTTCCAGAACGAGGCGATCCGCGACCTTTTCAACCAGTCCCACCACGGCGAAGGCGGCTCGCAGCCCAAGGCGCTCGCCGCGGCCATCCTATCCTATGCCAGGAACATCGAGGGGCTGGCCGCGCTGGCGCCGGCGGTGGAGCGCATCGCGCAAAAGCATGTCGGCCTGAACATCCTGCCCGAGCACTACCCCTACGTGGCCGAGGCGCTGCTCGGCGCGATCAAGGACGTGCTGGGCGACGCGGCCACGGAGGAGATCCTGGCCGCCTGGGGCGAGGCCTATTGGTATCTGGCCGAGGTGCTGATCGCCCGTGAGCGGGCGATCTACAGCAGCGTTGCCGCGACCCCGGGCGGCTGGACCGGCTGGCGCAACTTCCGGGTGGAGCGCAAGGAGCGCGAGAGCGACGTCATCACCTCCTTCATGCTGCGGCCGGCGGATGGCGGTCCGGTGATGCGCCACCGGCCCGGCCAGTACCTGACCTTCTGGCTGGAGATACCAGGCCACCATGCGGTGAAGCGGAACTACAGCATCTCATCGGCAGCGAACGGGGAAACCTACCGGATCAGCGTCAAGCGGGAGCCGCACGGGCTCGCCTCGGGCTGGCTGCACGACAGCGCCGCGCCGGGCACCACGCTGAGGGCGGCGCCGCCGGCCGGGGAGTTCTTCATGCGCCAGGTCTTGGCGCGGCCGGTGGTGCTAGTCAGCGGCGGCGTCGGGCTGACGCCCATGATGAGCATGTTGGAAACGCTCGCGGAGCGGCATCCGAGTATTCCCGCCCATTACGTCCACGGCACGCGGGACGGGTCGACCCACGCCATGGGCGCGAGGGCGCGCGAGCTGTCGGCACGGTCCGGCGGCGTCATCAAGGTTGCGACCTTCTATGAGCGGCCGCGCCCCGAGGACCGGCGCGGGGAGGATCACGACGAGGCGGGCTTGATCACCATCGAATGGCTGCGATTGAACACGCCCATGGCGGACGCGGACTACTTCCTTTGCGGCCCGCGGGCCTTTCTCCGCGCCTTCGTGAGCGGCCTGGCGCGGGCGGGCGTGGCGTCCGA
>DASQLJ010000773.1:0-25901 GCA_035630095.1 Longimicrobium sp. | reverse complement strand
ATTCGGGGGATTCGGGGGATTCGGGGGATTCGGGGGATTCGGGGGATTCGGGGGATTCGGGGCGATTCGGGGCGATTCGGGGCGATTCGGGCGCGGCGGGGTTGGCGTAAGTGCGCCGACGCGTGAGGGATGCACGCCCGGAGGGCCGGGAACGCGGCGGCCCGCCCGCGCCGTCACTTCCGCCTGAGATGAAGCCGGGGCGGGCCGCCGTGGGCCCGGCTGCGTTGGGCACGGCGGTATCGTGCCTTACGCAGCGCGCAGCCCGGCCCCGCGCAGCGGGGACACGCCCAACCGCGCTGTTGCGAACCCGTCCGACGCGAGGCTACTTCAGCTCGGGACGCGGCCGCCCGTACTCGGCCCGCAGCTCCGACACCCAGTGAGGCCGCGAGCGCGCGCTGAGGTCGTAGCCGCGCTCCAGGCACTCGAGCATGCAGTCGCTCGTTTCGCGGCGCGGCTCGGGGCGCAGGTCGTGGATGAGCACCACCAGCGCCGCCGAGGCGTCGTGGTAGCTGACCTCGCCGGTGGAGAGCGCCGCGTGCTGCAGGTACCACTTGCGCAGGCGGCGCAGCGTGGGCGAGTACGGCGCGGTGCCGAGCAGGAACTTCTTGAGCCCGGTGGGGCTCATCCCGATCTCGCGCGCCACGCCGCGCAGCGACGTGCTCTCCACGCGCGCGGCTGCCATCTCGCGCAGGTGCTGCACGGTGGCCTCTCGGTTGTGCGGAACGGGGCTCGTGTGATCCATCACCAGGCTCCTCCTCATGCATCGGGGGCTGCATGCATACGGTGTTTGTTCGGTATGGAAGATAAAGCCGTACAAACACCGAAGCAAGTGTCGCGTGCCGGCGTAAAGGTGTGCCCGGTGTGCACTTGAACCACTTTCCCACAGCCGCTCCCCGCTAAACCCCGCTCCCGGTGGAGTTTCGTGGGCGATGAGTCCCCGCGGCACGGATATGGATCGGCGCCTGCGGAAACACCTGGAACCAACCCTGCGTCCCGAAGTGCACGCGCGGTAACGCGTCTCGCCGCGCCGAGGCGAATCTCTCCACGTCCCCGAAGGGTCTTCTCCATGCGCCGAACGATGCTCGCCGCCGCACTGGCCCTCGCCGCACCCGGCGCCGCATGGGCCCAACCGGCCGGCGCGCCGGGCCCGCGGGTGGAGCCGTGCATGCTCCCGGGCGTGGGCGCGGCACGGTGCGGATCGCTGGAGGTGTGGGAGAACCGGGCGGCGCGGAGCGGGCGGAAGATCGCGATCCGCTTCGCGGTGCTCCCCGCCACCGGCACCGCCACGGGCGACCCGCTGGTGCCGATCGCCGGCGGGCCCGGGCAGGCGACCATCCCGATGGCCGGGTTCGTGGTCCAGGACCTGGGCGCGCTGCGCGACTCGCGCGACATCCTGCTGGTGGACGCGCGCGGCACCGGCGGCTCCAGCGCGCTGCGCTGCGTGCTGTACGGGCCCGCGCCGAACGACTTCCTGGGCGACTTCTTCCCCGCCGACCGCGTGCGCCGGTGCGCGGCCGAGTGGCGCGGCCGCGCCGACCTGGGGCAGTACACCAGCGACAACGCGGCCGACGACCTGGACGACGTGCGCGCCGCGCTGGGCTACGAGCGGCTGAACCTGTACGGCACCTCGTACGGCACGCGCGGCGCGCTGGTGTACATGCGCCGGCACCCCGCGCGCGTGCGCAGCGCCATCCTGACGGGCGTGGTGCCCACCGGCGCCCGGATCCCGCTGCGGCTGGCGGCAGATGCGCAGCGCGTGGTCGACGGCGTCATCGGCGAGTGCGAGCGCGAGCCGGCGTGCGGCGCGGCCTTCCCCGGCGTGCGCGGCGACCTGCGCGCCGTGGTCGAGCGGCTGGCGCGCGGCCCGGTGGTGGTGACGGCGGCGGACCCGGTGACCGGCGATCCGGTGACGTTCCCGCTCACGCGCGATCTGTTCGCCGAGGGGCTGCGGTACATGACCTACTCGGCCTCGACCGCCTCGTACGTCCCCGCCGTGCTGCACGCCGCCGGGCGCGGCGACCTGGCGCCGGCCGCCACGCAGGCGCTGTTCGGCCGCCGCGTGATCCTGAGCGACGCGAACGCCACCGGGGTGTACCTGTCCATCACCTGCACCGAGGACGTACCCTTCTTCGACGAGGCCGAGGGGGTGCGGCTGGCCCGGGGCTCGTACCTGGGCGCCTCCCGGGTGCGCAGCCAGAAGGCCGCATGCGCCGAATGGCCGGTGCGCCCGGTGGAGCGTGCTTTCCTGGAGCCGGTGCGCTCCGACGTGCCGGTGCTGATCCTGACCGGCCAGTGGGACCCGGCCACCCCGCCCGCGCAGGGCCACGAGGCGCTGCGCACGCTCCCCAACGGCCGCCACCTGGTGATCCCCAGCGCCGGCCACGGCTTCAACGGGGTCTCCGGATACCGCGAGTGCGTGCCGCCGCTCCTGGTGCGCTTCGTCCGCACCGCCGACGCGAAGGGGCTGGACGCGGCGTGCGTCGCCGCGATCCACCGGCCGCCGTTTCCGCTGCGCCCGCCGCCCACCCGCGGCGAAGGTCGATAGAAGCGGCGGGGGGCGTCCGGCTCCGGGGGGGCCGGCCGCGATGGGCACGATCGGGTCGTCCGGGTCCGTGCGGCCGGCGGCCATGGCGGCGGGGGCGTCCGTCGCGAGGAGAGATAAGCGAGCGAGGGGCGGAAGTGGGCGGAGGAGGAAGACCCGACATTGTGAGGCGGGGGTAAGTGGCGATGGGCGCGGCGCGGGCGGCCCGACAGCGTGAGGCGGGTGTTGGTGTGGCCGATTTGCGAGTAAACTCACGGCTCGCGGCTACAACGGCACACAGTCCGCCTTCGCGGACTTCAACGGCGAGAGTCGATGAAAAGGCCTGACTCTCTGCGCTCGCGGCAACGCCATCGCACCGTTGATATTGTTCCGGCTCGACATTCCGACACTCGACGCCTCGCACTCGGTCTACGGCTCTCATTGTCCCGTTTTTACGCGATCCTGAACCCGACCGCGGGGCGCGGCACCGCACGCCGCGCGTGGACGGCCGCGCGCGCGGTCCTCGAAGCCGCGGGGGCCGAGGTGGAACTGGCCGAAACCACCGCGCGCGGCGACGCGCCCGCGCTGGCGGAGGCGGCGGTGCGCGCCGGGTGGCCGAACGTGATCGCGCTGGGCGGCGACGGCACGGTGCACGAGGTGGCGAACGGGATCCTGCGCGCGTCGCACGGGCGGGCGGCGGCGGCGGCGGCGCTGGGCGTGGTGCCGGTGGGGAGCGGCAACGACTTCGCGCTGCTCGCGAAGCTCTCGCGCGACCCGGCCGAGGCGGCGCGGCGGCTGCTGGGCGCCGAGCGGCGGGTGGACGTGGGGTGCGTGGTGGTGGGCGGCGCGGAGGCGCGCTGGTTCACCAACGGCATCGGCGTGGGGCTGGACGCGCGCGTGGCGGTGGAGGCCAACCGCAACCGCCGCTTCCGCGGCATCGGCATCTACCTGTGGGCGCTGGCGCGGGTGCTGCGCTCCTTCCGCCCGCCCGTGATCCGCGTGGAGACCGACGAGGGCGAGGTGATGGAGCGGCCGCTGACGCTGGTGACGGTGGGCAACGGCGGCCGCCACGGCGGCGGCTTCTGGATCTGCCCCGACGCGGTGATCGACGACGGGCTGCTGGACGTGTGCGTCTGCGACGGCCTGAGCACCCCGCAGATCCTGCGCTTCCTGCCGAAGACGATCCGCGGCACCCACGTGGGCGCGAGCTGCGTGCACATGCGCCGCGTCCGCCGCGTGCGCATCACCAGCGACACCCCCCTCGCCGTCCACGCCGACGGCGAGATCCTCTCCGAGGACGCGCGCGAGCTGGACATCGAGATCGCCCCCGCCCGGCTGCGCCTGCTGGGCTGATCGCTAGATTGATACGCGTGCGATGGACGGCAGAGTGGAACTCTGAGCCAGGATCGAGCCGCGATGCCGTCGCCGAGCCGGGGAGCCTCGCGCGGTTTGCGAGGCTTCTCGTAGTTGTTGCTGCGGCTGCGGCTTCAGCCGCCGGTCAGCGGCCCAGGCCACGCAATTAATCCCGAGAAATGGTACCAGGTTGATAAAGACGAACGGACACGGCGGGATGATGACGATGCTGCGGCGGCTGGCCTTCTGCGCGGCCGCTGCGCTCGCGTCCGTGCCCGCGGCGGCGCAGGAGGGCACCGGCCGCGTGACGGTGGAAGTGCGCGCGGGCGCGGAGCCCGTCGCGGAAGCCGTCGTGCGCTCCGGCGCGGTGACGAGGACGACGGGGGAGGACGGGCGCGCCGTGCTCGCGCTGCCGGCCGGCGCGCGTGATGTGACGGCCAGCAAGCCGGGGCACTCGCCGGCCACGGTCACCCTCACCGTCCGCGCCGGCGCCGACACGGTCGTCGTGCTGGCGCTGGAGGAGCACGCGGAGGAGCTGGAGGAGATCGTCGTCACCTCCACGCGCTCGGGGCAGCGCCTGGAGGACGAGCCGACGCGCGTGGAGGTGCTCGCGCGCGAGGAGGTGGAGGAGAAGATGCTGATGACGCCCGGCGACATCGCCATGATGCTGAACGAGACGAGCGGCCTGCGCGTGCAGACCACCTCGCCCTCCCTCGGCGGCGCGAGCGTGCGGGTGCAGGGGCTGCGCGGGCGCTACACGCAGGTGCTGTCGGACGGGCTGCCGCTGTACGGCGGCCAGAGCGGCGCGCTGAGCCTGCTGCAGATCCCCCCGATGGACCTGGGGCAGGTGGAGGTGATCAAGGGCGCGGCGTCGGCGCTGTACGGCGCGTCGGCGCTGGGGGGCGTGGTGAACCTCGTCTCGCGCCGCCCGGCCGACGACCGCGAGCTGCTGCTGAACCAGACCACGCTCGGCGGGTCCGACGCGGTGGGATGGGCGTCGGGCGCGCTGTCGGAGCGCTGGGGCTACACCCTGCTCGCAAGCGCGCACCGCCAAGGCCGCAACGACCGCGACGACGACGGCTGGGCCGACCTCCCCGGCTACCGGCGCGGCGTGCTGCGGCCGCGCCTCTTCTGGGAGGGCGGCGAGGGCCGCTCGCTCTTCCTGACCATGGGCGCGATGGGCGAGGACCGCGAGGGCGGCACCATCGGCGGCGCGACGACGGCGGAGGGGACCGGCTTCCGCGAGGAGCTGACCACGCGCCGGCTGGACGCGGGCGCGGTCGCGCGCCTCCTGCTGCCGGGCGGGCGGCTGGTGGCGCTGCGCGGCTCGGGGACGGCGCAGCGCCACGGCCACCGCTTCGGCGAGGTGCGCGAGCGCGACCTGCACCGCACCGCCTTCGCCGAGGCGGCGCTGAGCGGCACGGACGCGGGGCACACCTGGGTCGTCGGCGGCGCCTTCCAGCACGAGGGGTACGACGCGCGCGACGTGGCCGGCTTCGACTACACGTACGCGATCCCCTCGCTCTTCGCGCAGGACGAGTACGCCGTGGCCGACTGGCTCACCCTGGCCGCGAGCGGGCGGGTGGACCGGCACAGCGACTACGGCACTTTCTTCAGCCCGCGCTTTTCCGTCCTCCTCCGCCCCGCCGAGTGGACGGTGCGCCTCTCCGCCGGCACCGGCTACCACGCGCCGACGCCGTTCACCGAGGAGACGGAAGCCGTTGGCCTGTCGCGGCTTCTCCCGCTCTCCGGCCTGGAGGCGGAGCGCGCCCGCAGCGTCTCGGCGGACGTGGGCCGCACCATCGGCCCCTTCGAGCTCAACGCCACCGTCTTCGGCTCGCGGGTGGAAAACGCGCTGCAGCTCAGGGACGCCGGCGCCGGGCGCTTCGCGCTGGCGAACGCGGACGGCGACGTGCGCACGGTGGGCACGGAGCTCCTGGCCCGCTACCACCGCGAAGGAATCCACTTCACCGCGACGCACACCTGGATCCACGCGACGGAGCCGCATCCGGACGAGGGTGGACGCCGCGAGGTGCCGCTCACGCCGCGGCACGCGGTGGGGCTGGTGGGGATGTGGGAGGCGGAGGGACGGGGCCGCGTGGGGCTCGAATTCTACTACACGGGCCGGCAGGCGCTGGAGGACAACCCGTTCCGCGACCGGAGCGAGCCGTACGTGAGCATCGGCGCGTTGGCGGAGTGGCGGGTGGGGCGGGCGCGGCTGTTCGTGAACCTGGAGAACCTCACCGACACCCGGCAGACGCGGTACGACCCGCTCCTCCTCCCCGCCCGCACGCCCGAGGGGCGCTGGACGACGGACGTGTGGGCGCCGCTGGAAGGCCGCGTGGTCAATGCCGGGGTGCGCCTGGAGCTTTGATGCCGCTTTCCCCGGCATCGTCGTGGTACCGGCTGGATCGGACTCTCACAGAGGTCACAGAGGACACGGAGGAAAACCTCTGTGACCTCTGTGGCCTCTGTGAGAAAAATCCTGACCCCCGATTCCGGAACGATGGCTGGTGATCCGGGATGGACGCCAGTCATATCAGATGGGATCGGAACGCGCAGCAGGCGTCTCGCTCAGCGCCGCCCACATCTCCGCCGCGATGCGCAGCGTGGTGACGTGGATGTCGACCGTGTCCTCGGTGTCGCGGCCGTAGCCGCCGGCCATGGCGATCGCTGTGGGGATGCCGCGGCCGCGCAGCAGGGAGAGGACGAAGCGGTCCCGCTCGGCCAGCCCTTCCTTGGTCATCCCCAACCGCCCGAAACGGTCGTCGCGCCACGGGTCCGCGCCGGCCAGGTAGATGGCGAGGTCGGGGCGGAAGTCGGCGAGCGCGTCGGGGAGGTGCAGCTCCAGGGCGGAGAGGAAGACGTCGTCGCCGGCGCCGTCCGGCAGCTCCACGTCCAGCGAGCTGCGCTCCTTGCGGAAGGGGAAGTTGCGCGCGCCGTGGATGGAGAAGGTATGGACGGAGGGATCGCGCGCGAAGATGGCCGCGGTGCCGTTCCCCTGGTGCACGTCGCAGTCGACCACGGCGACGCGGGCGACGATCCCCTCGCGCTGCAGGACGCGCGCGGCCACCGCGGCGTCGTTGAACACGCAGAAGCCCTCGCCGTGCTCCGGGCCGGCGTGGTGCGTGCCGCCGGCCAGGTTCGCCGCCACGCCCCACCCGCGCTCCGCCGCCTCCCCCAGCGCCACCCGCGACGCGGCGATCGTCGCCCCGGCGGAGCGGCGCGAACGCTCCACCATCTCCTCGCTCCACGGAAAGCCGATGCGGCGCTGCGCCAGCGGCGGCAGCGCGCCGTCGCGCACGGCGTGGAGGTAGTCGCGCTCGTGCGCCAGCGCCAGCTCGTCCCAGGTGGCGGCCGGCGGCTCGGCCAGGTCTCCGGGCGCGAGGACGCCCTCGTCCAGGCAGCGCTCGCGCACCCGGGCGTACTTCACCATCGGGAAGCGGTGCCCCGGCGGCAGCGGCAGGACGAAACGGTCGGTGTAGAAGGCGCGCAACGGAAACGGCTTCAGCGGCTCAGGGAATCCCCGTGACCTTGTGCGTCTGCACGGACAGACGCCAGGGCGGGCCCAGCTCCATCACCGCGCGCACCGCCTCGTCGTAGTTGGGGCCGCCGGTGGCGGGGGTGTCCACGGCCTGCAGGAAGTAGTGGCCGAACCGCGTTCCCTCGGCCAGGCGGCGGACGGCGGCGACGTCGGGGGTGATGCCGGGGGCGGAGCGGCCGGTGAAGAGCACCTTCAGCTCGTCGCCCTCCTTCTGCGCGAACTCGGCCTGCTTGGGGGAGATGGTGAGCCAGTCCACCAGCGAGCGGTCCACCGGCCGCGCGCCGTTGGATTCCATGCTGATGCGGTAGCCGCGCGCCCGCAGCGCGTCGCTCAGCGGCCGGTCGAGCTGCAGGCTGGGCTCGCCGCCGGTGGCCACCAGCAGCAGCCCCGGCCGCTCCCCTCCGAACCCCTCCGCCGCCGCGCGCGAAACCAGCTCCAGCGTCCCCTCCACGTCCTCCACGTGGTGCGCCTTCACCCAGTCGGTGTCGCACCAGGGGCACACGTCGTAGCCCAGGTTGCACCCCGCGAAGCGCAGGAACACCGCGGGCGAGCCCGCCTGCGCGCCCTCGCCCTGCAGCGTCGCGAACACCTCCCGGATCCCGTACTTCTTCGCCATCCGCATCCACTCTGTGGGGCCTGAATTCCGCGCCGGTACACGCCGGTGCGTGAAGATACACCCCCTGGGCGCCGGCCTCCACCCCGTGGCCCGTCGCGGCCGGGCGCGTGGGTGCCGCCGCCGCTACCGATGGTGCCATCCTCCACCCGTGCCCCGCCCCCCTGGGACAGCCGCGCCCCAGGTGTCCGCAGGCCGTCCCATAAGGCCCGTAAACTTTTGGCGCACCCGGGAATGCAAGTGATTGCGCCACAATCAGATACGTTTACGTGCCAGCGTGGCCCCGCGCTTGCCCTTATGTGCGGCCGAAGCCATCGGGGGGACAGCGCTTCAGGAGCCTGGCAGTATCAACCCGTACAAGCCGCAGCACTCCCCTACCTCGACGCCCGCAGCACCCACCCCGCCCCCGAGCCTCAGCGCTGCCCGACCCCCGTCACGAAGGCCCGGAGCCCCCCAAAGGCTCCGGGCCTTCAATCTTTTCGTGAGTGCGATGAGGGATCGGGCGTGAGGCCGGCGCCGCGGGCCCTCTCCCTGGCGCTTCGCGCCTGTCCCTCCCCCAAAACAACCTGGGGGAGGGACGGGACTCGCTTCGCTCGTGGCTACTTCGATGGCGCCGGGCATCCTTCCGTTCTCTCATCGGCCTGCAATCCCTGGCACCGTTCCCGCCGGAGCGCGAGGTGTGCTCCCCTCACCCACCCCTCCCCCCTCGTGGCCCCTCGTGGGGGAGGGGCCGGGGTGAGGGGGGGAGCCCGCGCTCGGCCGGCACCCGCCCCTCCCTCATTGTTCCCCCGCACCCGTTCCCCCCCGCACCGTCCGTCTCGCACCCCTTCACAGTTGCCTCCCCCACGGTTGAACTCTTGCATCCGCCGCGGGCAATGCGCACGTTGGGGCGGCGGCGCGGGAGGTTTCCCGCCGGCCGCGCCGTTCACCGCTTTCACGCGTGATGACCGAAAAGCAGCCGCTGGATCCCCGGCTCACCGAGCAGCGCAACCCCGCCACCACGGACATCGACCGGCTGTCGGCGCTGGAGATCGTCCGCGTGATCAACGACGAAGACCATCGCATCGCCCCCGCCGTGGCCGCGCAGCTCGAGCAGGTGGCCCGCGCCGTGGAGATGGCCGAAGACGCGTTCCGGCGCGGCGGGCGGCTGATCTACGTGGGTGCCGGCACCTCGGGGCGGCTGGGCGTGCTGGACGCGTCGGAGATGCCGCCCACCTACGGCACCGACCCGCGCATGGTGCAGGGCGTGATCGCCGGCGGCTACGAGGCGCTGCTGAAGGCGGTCGAAGGCGCCGAGGACAGCCGCGAGGACGGCGGCCGGGTGATGGACGAGATGGGGGTGGGGCGCGACGACTTCGTCTTCGGCATCGCCGCGTCGGGGTCCACGCCGTACGTGCACGGGGCGCTGACGCGGGCCAAGCAGCTCGGCGCCCGCGCCGGCTTCCTGCTGTGCACCCCGCCCGACGAGTGGATGCTGGAGGTGTACGACGTGGTCGTCGCCCTCCTCGTGGGCCCCGAGGTGGTGACCGGATCAACGCGCATGAAGGCGGGTACGGCCACCAAGCTGGTGCTCAACATGATCAGCACCGGCGCGATGATCCGCCTGGGCAAGGTGTTCGGCAACCTGATGGTGGACCTGCGCGCCACCAACCAGAAGCTGCAGGACCGCAGCGAGCGCATCCTGATGGAAACGCTGGACCTGGACCGCGCCTCGGCCGCCGCCCTGCTGGAGCGCGCCGGCGGCAGCGTGAAGACGGCGATGGTGATGAAGTGGTGCAAGGTGGACTTCGACCGCGCCACCACCCTGCTGATGCGCGCCGGCGGCCACTTGGCCGAGATCCTGGGCGACAAGGACGCGCGATGACCGCCCCGGCCGCGTTCGCCGCCCGCCCCCTCGGCGAGATGGAGTGGGAAGAGCTGCTGGTGCGCTACGAGATCACTCCGCGTGCATTGAACGCCGCGCTGGACGATGGCGATACGGCCGGCCCCGCCCGCGAGCGCCTGCGCGGCCTGCTGGGCGCCCTGGTGCGCACCGAGCTCCGCACCGCCGCGTTGTTCGAGGCGATGCGCTCCGGCGCCGCGCTCGACGCCGGCGTGACGTCTGATGACGACGCGCTGCCGGAGGAGCCGCGGGCGATCCGTGACCAGTTCGCCCGGCTGCGCGCCCGCAACTTCGCGGCGGTGCAGCGGCGCGGGCTGGAGGTGTGGGATTGGCGGACGCACGCCGGCCCCGACGGCGAGGTGAGCGCCTACCAGGTGATCCAGGCCTCCTGCGCGCTCGACGGCGAGACGCTGGCGGGCATCCGCGAGGCTTTGCGGGGAGCGGTCGCGTGAGGATCGGCGGACTCGAAGTCGCCCCGCGGCGGGGAGCGTAGCGATGCGGATCGTGGGGTTGATGTCGGGGACGTCGCTGGACGGGATCGACGCGGCGCTGGTGGAGGTGGAGGGCACGGGCGAGCACGACGTGACGGCGCGCGTGGTCCGCTCGATCACCGTCGACTACGACGACGTCCGGCGCGAGGCGATCCACGCCGCGATCCTGGCCGGGAGCGCCGAGGCGCTGTGCGGGCTGCACGCGCACCTTGGCGAGTGGCTGGCCGAAGCGACCCTCCGCGTTTGCGGCGAGGCCGGCGTCTCGCCCGATTCGGTGGACGCGGTCGGCTCGCACGGGCAGACGGTGTGGCATCGTCCCCCCACCGCCGGCGAGCGCGGCGCCACGCTGCAGCTCGGCGACGCGGCGACCATCGCCGAGCGGACGGGGATCGCGGTCGTCTCGGACTTCCGCACGCGCGACGTGGCGGCGGGCGGGCAGGGCGCGCCGCTGGTGCCCTGGGCCGACCGCGCCCTCTTCGCCGCCGAGGGGAAGCGGCGCGCGCTGCAGAACATCGGCGGGATCGCGAACGTCACGCTGGTGCCTCCTCGCGGCAGCGGCGGCCCGGTGTTCGCCTTCGACACGGGGCCGGGGAACGCGCTGATCGACGCGGCGGTGGAGCTGGCGACCGACGGCCGCGCCACCTTCGACCGCGACGGCCGGCTGGCGGCGCGCGGCACGACCGACGACGCCCTGCTCGCGGAGTTGCTCCGGCACCCGTACTTTTCGGCGGAGCCGCCGAAATCCACCGGCCGCGAGGAGTTCGGCCGCCCGTTCGTGGCGCGCCTGGCGGAGGCGCTGAGGCCCGAGGGCGACCACGACTGGCTGGAGCTGGTGGCGACCCTCACCGAGCTCACCGCCCGCACCATCGCCGACGCGTACGCGCGCTGGCTGCTGCCGCGCGGGGTGGACGAGGTGGTGGTGACCGGCGGCGGCGCGCGCAACCCCACGCTGATGGGGCGCATCCGCGCGCTGGTGCACCCGCTCCCCGTGATCGACGCGCACGTCGCGGGGATCGACGCCGACGGCAAGGAGGCCGTGGCGTTCGCGCTGCTGGCGTGGGCGCACCTGCGCGGCATCCCCGCGAACGTCCCCGAGGCCACCGGGTCCGCCGGGCCGCGCGTGCTCGGCTCGTACACCCCCGGCGCCCGGCCGCCGGCCCGCACCTGATTCCCACGGACACGCCCGAGATGCCACGCTTCCCCCACCTCCGCCCCGCTCTTCGCCGCGCGCGCCTGGCCGCGCTCGCGGCGGCGCTGGTGCTGCTGCCGGGGTGCGTGGGCCTCTTCCGCCGCACCCCGCCGCCGCAGTACGGCTTCCAGCGGCTGGTGTACGAGGTGACGCGCGTGCTGGACGTGGAGGACCCGTCGCCCGCCTACTACCGGCAGCGCTCGCGGCTGGAGGTGATGGGGCCCGAGGTGGATTCGGCCCTCGTCTTCATCATCCACAACCCCCGGGCCAAGGACGCCGTGCGCATCAACGCGGTGACGCTGCTGGCCGACCGCGGCCGGCCGAACGCCCCGGCCCAGCTGCGCACCGTCCTCGCATCGCACCGCTCCGACGACTTGCGCGAGGCCGCCGCCACCGGGCTGCAGCGCTTCGCGGCCGACTCGCCGGCGGTGAAGGAGGCGCTGCGGGCGGCGCTGCGCGACCCGTCGGGCCGGGTGCGGCTGGGCGCGCTGCAGGGGATGGACGTGGAGGACGTGGCCTTCGTGCGCACCCAGCTCCGCCGCGAGGAAGACAGCCAGGTGCGCACCGTCGCCCGGCAGCTGGTGACGCTGTTCGAGGCCCGCGGCGCGCCGCTCGAGGCCGACGAGCGCGGCGACCTGCGCACCGTGGGCGGCGACTCGGTGCCGCGCATCGTCTTCCACACCACCACGCAGGACCCGGTGACGCGGGTGAAGCGGGGCGCGCTGTGGGTGGAGATCCCCGGGCGCTCGCTGCTCCCGGTGGCGCCCTCGGTGGAGGTGGCGAACGACGTGGTGCCCGCCTTCTTCGACCCGCAGCGCCGGGTGATCGTGTACGAGGCCGACGGCCAGGTGCAGGTGCGCGAGCTGGCCGGCGGCGCCGCGCGCACCGTGGGCCCCGGCGTGTCGCCGCGCCCGATCCCCTTCACCGACCGCTTCGTGTACCTGCGCGAGGTCCCCGGCTCGCGCCGCCCGATGGGTGGGGGCCAAACCTCGTTCAGCTACACGGTGATGCGCGCGGCGTTCGCCGGCGGCGCGCCCGAGGCGGTGGGCCTGCTGCTCGTCCGCGCGCGGGTGGGCGCCGTGCCGCCCGTGCGCACGCTGGTGATCGGCGAGGCGCGCGAGGGCTTCGTGCTGCGGGCCGAGGGGGTGGAGCCCTTCGTGCTGCCCGGCCCCAACGAAGGGCGGCGCTGACGCCTGACTGGTTCGCGCCCCTTCTCCCTCGCGGAGAAGGGGCGTCGTGTTTGCGGTGGACGCGGGTTTGCGTGCGCAGGGGCGGACGATAGCGGGTGGCGGCGCACCTCGCGTTCGGAAGAGTCGGCGTGGGGATGGCCGGGCGGTTGAAACCGCGGCAACGACCACACGAAGTCCGCCTGCGCGGACTACCGGCGCCCGCGCGGCCGCGATGGCGATGCGCGACGCTGGCATCCGTCGGCCGCGCGGGCTGGAACGAACTCGCGCACTGGCGCACTCACGCACGTGTTGGAGTTCTTGCTTTCGCACTTTCGCACCGCGGTTCCTGAAGACGATGACTGAAGACCAGCTTGAAGTTGCGCGTCTGATGCTCCCGGCGCTCAGGTGGAGCGCCGACAACGGGTTCGAGGGGTTCCGCGAGACCATCGAGCGCGGCTTGGCGCTGGGGGTGGGCGGGTTCATCCTCTTCGGCGGCGAGGCCGAGGGGGTGCGCGCGCTCACGGCCGAGCTGCGCCGCCGCTCGCCGCACCCGCTGCTGATCGCCAGCGACCTGGAGCGCGGCGCCGGGCAGCAGTTCCGCGGCGCCACGCCGCTTCCGCCCGCCGCCGCCATCGGCTGGCTGGGCGACGAGGCGGTGGCCGAGCAGGCCGGCGAGCTCACCGCGCGCGAGGCGCGGGCGCTGGGCGTGAACTGGATCTACGCGCCCGTGGCCGACGTGGACCTCGAGCCCGAGAACCCGATCATCGGCGTGCGCTCGTTCGGCACCAGCCCCGAGGGGGTCGCGCGGCAGGTGGCGGCGTGGGTGCGCGGGTGCCGGCGGGGCGGGGCGCTGTCGTGCGCCAAGCACTTTCCCGGGCACGGGCGCACCGTGGGCGACTCGCACATCGAACGCCCCACCGTCTCCGCGAGCCGCGAGGCGCTGGAGATCGACCTGATGCCCTTCCGCGCCGCCGTGGCCGCGGGGGCCGACTCGATGATGACGGCGCACGTCGCCTACCCCGCGCTGGACCCCGGCGGCGAGCCGGCCACGCTGAGCGCGCGCATCCTGGGCGACCTGCTGCGGGGCGAGATGGGCTACGGGGGGCTGGTGGTGACCGACGCGCTGATCATGGACGGCCTGACGGAAGACACCACCGAGGCCGCCGCCGCCATCCGCGCCATCGCCGCGGGGTGCGACGTGCTGCTGTATCCGCAGGACATGGACGCCGTGATCGCGGCGGTGCAGGAGGCGGTGGTCGCGCGCAGGCTGCCGCGCGAGCGAGTGGAGGACGCGCTCCGCCGCATCGGCGAGGCCGCGCGCGGCGTTGACGGCGAGGCCGGCGGCGAGGTGGGCGGCGAGGCCGACCGGCGCTGGGCGCTGGAGGTGGGGATGCGCTCGTTGCGCGTGTGCCGCGGCGATCCGAAGCTCCCCGCCGGCCCGGTGCGGCTGCTGGAGATCGAGGACGACGCGGGCGGGCCGTGGCCGCCGTATCCGCGCGAAGCCTTCCCGGCCGCGCTGCGCGCCGCCGGCGTGGAGCTCGCGGACGAGGGGACGCCGCTGGTGACGCTCTACTCCGACATCCGCGCGTGGAAGGGGCGCCCCGGCATCAGCGCCGCCGCGCGCGAGCGGCTGGCGCGGATCACCGCCGAGACGCCGGACGCCACCGTGCTCCTCTTCAGCCACCCGCGCCTGGCCGGCGAGATCCCCAGCGCGCGCAACCTGCTCGCCGCGTGGGGCGGGGAAGGGATCATGCAGGAGGCCGTCGCCGCCTGGCTCCTGGGCCAGACCGGCGGCGCGGCGGGGCTGACGCAGGGGGTGGATCGGTAGGATTCGGGGTGCCGGCGCTGGCGGCGCCGCGCCCTCTCCGGCCGGCTCAGGCCGTCCACCTCTCCCGTTCCGGGAGAGGTTGTAAGAGCGGGCACCCGGTCGCACCGTGGCCGTCGTGTGGATGAAACTCCGCAGGCCGCGCGAGACCCACCACCCTCTCCCGCGAAGCGGGGGAGGGTACGCGCCCTCAGGCGCGGGGAGGGGGCCGCGGCGCCTCGGAATCCCGCGGGATCTGTCGAACGATCGGAGCTGGGTCGATGACCGACGCGACGCTACGGATCCAGGCCGACTTCGACCGGCTCGCCGCGCTGGACGACGGGGGGTGGGACCACAATCGGCACTATCATCCGTACCTGCTGCGCTTCCTCCCCGCGAGGCGGGAGCGCGCGCTGGAGGTCGGGTGTGGGACGGGAGCCTTCGCGCGGTCGCTCGCCCGGCACTTCGAGCGGGTGACCGCGATCGATCTATCGCCCGAGATGGTGCGCCGCGCTCGAGAGCTCTCCGGGGCGGCCGCGAACGTCGAGTACCGCCAGGCGGACTTTCTAACAGGCGACGTGTCTCCGGAGACGTTCGACTGCATCGCCACGCTGGCGACGCTGCATCACCTGCCGTTCGATGAGGCGCTGGGGAAGATGCGGGCGGCGCTCCGGCCCGGTGGCGTGCTCCTCGTGCTGGACCTGTATCGGCCGAAGAGCGTGGCGGACTGGGGATGGAGCGCGTGCGCGTATCCCTGGAACCTGCTGCTGCGGGCGTGGCGGCTGCGCCGGCTGCGGGATGCGCCGCACGTGCGGCAGGCCTGGTCCGAGCATGCGCGGCACGACGTCTACCCCACGCTGGCGGAGGTCCGCGCGGTGGCGGGGCGCGTGCTTCACGGCGCCGCCGTCCGCCGTCATCTCTTCTGGCGATACTCGCTGGTGTGGACGAAGCCGGGTGTGCCCGCCTGACTCGCCCGCATCCTGCAGTCTGACACGCATCGCACGAACTTCGTTCGGTGGCCGGGGCGGTTTGCGTGAGGGATTCGCGCCCGCAGGGCCGAGACGCCGGCGCGCCCGCGTCCGGTGCCGCGGGAACGCGAGGGACCAGGGCGCGGCGGCGGCTCGGCGCCGTTGGCAACGGCGGTATCGTTGCCTACGGCGCGCGAAGCCCGGCCCGGAGCGCAGCGGAGGGACACGCCCGCATCCGGCTCTTTCGTTGCGGTCCGGCATGAGCTGTTGAGCAGTAACGACGATCAACCCCGTCCGCCGGAGAAACGCGCTTGGCAGAGCCGCGGAAAGCATCGTTGATGGACGTGTTCGCGAGCCGGCGGATGGCCGCCATCCTGCTGCTCGGGATCGGGTCGGGGCTGCCGCTGTACCTCACGAACAAGACGCTCCAGGCGTGGATGACGCTGGAGAAGGTGGACCTGGCCACCATCGGCCTGTTCTCGCTGGTCGCCGCGCCGTACACCTTCAAGTGGATCTGGGCGCCGCTCCTCGACTGGATGCCGTTCCCCTTCCTGGGGCGGCGCCGCGGCTGGCTGATCGTCACGCAGGTCGCGCTGGTGGCGTGCATCGCGTGGATGGCCACGCACAACCCGCGGCCCGGGCCGGTGCTGGTGCTGGTGGCGGTGAACGCGGTGATGATCGCCCTCTTCAGCGCCACCCAGGACATCGCCTTCGACGCCTACAAGATCGACGTGCTGCGCGAGCACGAGCTGGGCACCGGCGCGGCGATCGGCGTCCTCGGCTACCGCGTGGCGCTGCTGGTGACCGGCGGCGTGGCGTTCATGATGGCCGACCGGGTGGGGTGGAAGACGACCTACCTGCTGATGGCGCTGCTGATGGGCATCGGCATGATCGGCACGTTCATGGCGCCCGAGCCGCGCCGGGTCGGGCGCGGCCCCACGTTCGTGGAGTCGGTGGTGATGCCGTTCGGCGAGTTCTTCCGCCGCGCGCGAAGGAACGCGGTGCCGATCCTGGCGTTCATCGTGTTGTTCAAGCTGGGCGACGCGGCGCTGAACAACATGGCCACCCCGTTCCTGCTCAAGTCGGGCTTTTCGCAGACCGAGATCGGCGGCGTGCAGGGGGTGATGGGGCTCGCGGCCACCATCGTGGGCGTGATCGTGGGCGGCGCCACGCAGGCGCGCATCGGGCTGGTGCGCTCGCTGTGGATCTACGGCATCCTGCAGACGGTGGTGAACCTGGGCTACTGGGTGCTCTCGCAGTACCCGGGCGACATGGGGCTGATGGTGGGCGTGGTGGTGCTGGAGAACTTCTTCCAGGGCACGGGCACGGCCGCGCTGGTGGCCTACATGATGAGCCTGGTGACGCCCCGCTTCAGCGCCACGCAGTACGCGCTGCTCAGCAGCTTCCTGGGCTTCGGCCGCGACTGGCTGACCGCGCCCGCCGGCAAGCTGGCCGAGGCGACGGGCTGGCCGACGTTCTTCCTGATCACCATCGCGCTGGCCATCCCCGGCCTGTTGCTGCTGCCGCTGGTGGCCCCGTGGAACGCGCAGCGGGTGCGCGGCGCCGCCGGCGAGGTCACGTCGGACGAGACGGTGGGCGGCCTGGGCGAGACCGAGGACCTGGGGCCGAGCGGGAGGGTCTAGGACGGCAGGGGGATGAAGGTGGTCGGCGGAGTGCGCTCCGGCGGGCCCGCGGGCCCTCATCCCCGCGCCTGAGGGCGCGTACCCTCTCCCGTTCCGGGAGAGGGTGGAATGCCTGGGCGCCGGCGCTTCCTGCAACCTCCGACGCGATCACGTCCGCAGGGTGGCCGGAAGCCCGTCCAGCAACCTCTCCCGGAACGGGAGAGGTGGACGGCCTAACCTAAGCCGGCCGGAGAGGGCGCGGCGCCCGCGGCAGGCGCCAGCCTCCATCGCATCACCCGACCCGAGCTGTAAAGCCGGCCTACGCGCGTAACCCCTTACCATCGCAGCAGATGCAGCACCGCTTCCCCCGTCCCGCCGCAGCCGCGCTCGCCGCGTTCCTGATCGCCGCGTGCGCCACCGCCTCCACGTCCGGCCGCGAAAGTGGTTCCGGGCCAGGAAATGGTGGCCCGCGTGATGAAAGCGGACCCAGCAACAGCCCCCGCGCGCTGCCGGCGGTGCCGGCGCGCAACGGGCCGCTCGCGATCGACGTCGTCTACCCGGCCGAGGGGGCGCAGCTCACCACGGCGGAGAGCAACTTCATCTTCGGGAGCGTGGGGAACGGGCAGGCGCGGCTCACCATCAACGGACAGCCGGTGCAGGTGGCGGCGAACGGCGCGTTCCTGGGCTTCCTCCCCGTCCCCGCGAACGGCGTGTACGACGTGGTGGCCGAGGTGCGGAGCGGCGGGCAGACTCAGCAGGCCCAGCAGCGGCGGACGGTGCGCGTGCCGGTGCGCCAGGATCCGCCCTCCGCCGGCGGCCCGCTGGCGATCGTCGCGGGGAGCCTGACGCCCGGCGGCGAGCTCACGGTGGCGGAGGGCGAGCCGGTGACCGTGCGCTTCCGCGCCACGCCCGGCGCCACCGCGCGGCTGCTGCTGGCGGACGGAACCTCCGTGCCGCTGGTGGAGCGCCGCGTGGCCGAGCGCGCGACCGGCTTCCAGCAGGACGTGGCGGAGCGCCCGCGCGAGTTCTCGGAATACGCGGGAACGATGATGCCGCGCGGCGCGATCTCCGCCCCGGGCGGCGGCACATCCACCACCGTGGCACCGGTGCCCGCCGGCGCCGGGCGCGCGACGATCCTGCTCGTGCGCGGCGCCGACACGCTGCGCATGCCGCTGCCGGTGAGCCTGGGCGTGCTGCGCGCGGGGGAGACGCGCGTCGCCGTGGCCGCGGGCGACCGGCCCGACGGCACGGTGATCGCGCAGGCGCTGCCGGGCGGCAACACGCCGTACCAGTGGTTCTTCCCGGTGGGCACGCGCTTCGCCGTCACCGGCGAGCGCGAGGGCTTCCTGCGCGCGCGGCTGGCGGAGGACGTGTCGGTGTGGATCGACGCGAAGAGCCTGCGCCTGCTGCCCGCCGGAACCCCCGCGCCCGAGGGGACGGTGGGCACCGTGCGCGTGGTGCCGGCGGCGGAGTGGGTGGACCTGCGGCTGAGCACGTCGGACCGCCTTCCCTTCCGCGTGTCGGCCGAGGGGAACGCGCTGAACGTGGAGGTGTTTGGCGCGCAGACGCGGACCAACTGGGCGCACTACGGGCCCGAGGACCCGCTGGTGAGCCGGCTGAGCTGGAACCAGCCGCGCGACGGCGTGTTCACCACGCGCCTCGAGATGGCCGAGCCGGTGTGGGGGTGGCGCAGCTTCTACGACGCGGCCGGCACGCTGGTGATCCGCGTGCGCCGGCCGCCGCGCGTGGACCGGGCGCGGCCGCTGCAGGGGCGCTTCATCGCGGTGGATGCCGGCCACCCGCCCGGCGGCGCCATCGGCCCCACGCGCCTCACCGAGGCCGACGCGAACCTGTGGCTGTCGAAGCGGCTGGTGCGCATGCTGCGCGACGCGGGCGCGCGGGTGCTGGAGATCCGCCCCGACACGGCCGCGGTGGCGCTGGGCCTGCGGCCGCTGACGGCGGAGCGCGCCAACGCCGAGCTGCTGGTGTCGGTGCACAACAACGCCTTCCCCGACGGCGTGGACCCGTTCGCCAACAACGGTACCACGGCGTTCTACAACGCGCCGCAGGGGATGGAGCTCACGCGCCTCCTGCAGCGCGAGCTGGTCGCCGAGCTGGGGCTGCGCGACCTGGGGATCGCGCGGGCGGACCTGGCACTGGTGCGCAGCACCTGGTTCCCGGCCACGCTCACCGAATCGACCTTCCTGATGGTGCCGCAGCAGGAGGCCGCCCTGCGCGACCCCGCCGTGCAGGAGCGCATCGCCCGCGCCCACTTCCGCGCGATCGAGGCCTTCCTGCGCAGCCGCGCGCGGTAGGCGGGCGGCGGTGAGAGGTCGATAGTGCGACGGTGGGAAGCAGAGACAATCGTTCGAGCCCTCGGCTCTCGGCAGGGCGGTTGAAACCGCGGCAACAAACACACGAAGTCCGCCTTCGCGGACTACCAGATGGCGAGCACTCCGCCGATCCGGGGCACGCCCCAGCGCTTTCTCGCCCTCGGCAAAAGCCTGGATCTGGTGAGAAGGATGCGAAGCGCGCGTAGTTCTCCCCTCCCCTTCCTCCCCCCTTGTGCCCCCTTGTGGGGGAGGGGCCGGGGAGGGGGGTACCCCGCCGCCGCATTCGCCACCTTCCGCCCCCCGCGGGGAACCCGCTGCTCCGTATACTGTTCGATCGATCCCGATCCCCCGGCACCCCGGTCCCATCCATCCTCCGCATGACCCGATGACCTCATCGTTCCGCCGGCTCACCGCGCGCACGCTGGCCCCGCTCGCGCTCGCCGCCGCCGCGCTGCTGGCGCCCGCCGCCGCGCGCGCGCAGATCCCGGCCGACGCGCGCTGGAGCGTGATCCCCACGCCGCACTTCCGCGTGCACTACACGCCGGGGCTGGAGGCGCTGGCCCGCCGCGCCGGGATCCGCGCCGAGGAGGCGTACGCGGAGCTCACGGCCGCGCTGGTGAGCCCGCCGGCCGGCCGGGTGGACCTGGTGGTGAGCGACAACGTCGACTTCTCCAACGGCTTCGCCGGGCCGTTCCCGCGCAACCGCATCGTCATCTACGCGCACCCGCCGGTGGACGAGCCCACGCTGGCCTTCTACGACGACTGGGTGGACCTGGTGCTCACCCACGAGCTCGTCCACGTCTTCCAGCTCGACTACGCCCGCGGGCTGCCGCGGCTGCCGCGCCGGGTGCTGGGCCGCGCCCCGATCTCCTTCCCTCACACCACCACCCCCGACTGGGTCACCGAGGGCCTCGCCACCTACCTGGAGAGCCGCCTGACCCGCGCGGGCCGTGTCCGCGGCACGTACCACGAGATGGTGCTGCGCACGGCGGCGCTGGAGGACCGCTTCTTCCCGCTCGACCGCGTGTCGGGCGACCCCAGCTCGTGGCCGGGCGGCAGCACGCGCTACGTCTACGGGTCGATGTTCCTCACCTGGCTGGCCGACCGGCACGGCGAGCGCGCCGCGGGCGAGTTCGTGCGGCGCTACGGCGGCCAGATCATCCCCTTCCTGAACGACCGCGCGGCGAAGAAGGCGTACGGCGTCTCCTTCTCCGACGCCTACCGCGAGTGGCGGCTGGACCTGCAGGCGCGCTACCGGGCGCTGGCCGATTCGCTTCGCCGCGCCGGCGTCACCGAGCCGCAGGTGCTCACGCCCGAGGGGTACGAGGCCGAGTTCCCGCGCTGGTCGCCGGACGGCAGCCTGGTCGCCTTCGGGTCGTTCACCGGGCGCGAGCAGCGCGAGCACCGAGTGGTGGATGCGGCCGGGCGCGAGCGCACGCTGGCGTCGCGCACCACGCAGGCGGCCGCGTCGTGGGCGCCGGACGGGCGCTCGCTGCTCACCTCGATGATCGAGGCGCGGGGGCCCTTCCGCTTCGTCTCGGAGCTGTACCGCATCGACGCGGCCGGGGGGCGCGAGCGGCTGACGCACGGCGCGCGCATCCTGGCGCCCGACCTGTCGCGCGCCGGTGGCCGCATCGTGGCGGTGCGCAGCGGGGGCGGCACCACGGTGCCGGTGGTGCTGGACGCGCCGGGCGCCGCGCCGCGCGACCTGGCCCGGCCCTCGCTCGACGTGCACTGGTCGGACCCGCGCTGGTCGCCCGACGGCACCCGCATCGCCATCAGCCGGTGGCGGCAGGGGGGCTTCTACGACGTGGTGATCCTGGACGACCGGGGCACCGTGGTCACCCAGGTGACGGACGACCGCGCGGTGGACACGACCCCCGCCTGGTCGCCGGACGGGCGCTGGGTCCTCTTCTCGTCCGACCGCACGGGGGTTTCCAACCTGTACGCGTACGACACGCAGGGCGGGCGGCTGATGCAGGTGACGAACGTGCTCACCGGCGCCTTCCAGCCCGACGTCTCGCCGGACGGGCGCGCCATCGCCTTCCAGTACTACCGGGCGGACGGCTTCCACATCGCCCGCATCCCCTTCGACCCGGGCGGCTGGCGGCCGGCGCCGCCGGTGCGCGCCACGGTGGCGCCCGCCGCGCAGCCCGACCCGGCGCGCGCCACGCCCGAGCCCGCCGGCCCCTACTCCGCCTTCCGCTCGGTGCTCCCGGCGTACTGGGAGCCGACGATCTACGACAGCGAGAGCTTCGGCACGGCACTGGGCGCGTCGACCAGCGGCCGCGACGTGGTGGAGCGGCACCTGTGGGGCGCGTACGGCCAGGTGTTCACCCGCGACGGCAAGTTCGAGGGCGGCGCCGGCTACCTCTTCCGCGGGCTGGGGAACCCCACGCTGGGCGTGTCGGCGTTCCAGGACTGGGACGCCGTGGCCACCGTGAACGTCAACACGCCCACGGGGATGGTGCCCAACACGCTGCTGGAGCGCGAGCGCTCGGCGAGCCTGGTGGCCACCTTCGCGCGGCCGCGCTTCCGCTCGTACTCATGGGTGAGCGTGGGGGGCAACGTGCGCGACCGCGTGCGGCAGTGGACGCTCCCCGACAACCCGGTCGCGGCGATCCTGGACCCGCCGCTGGAGGTGGGTGGCATCGCCACGCTGGGCGTGTCCACCGCGCGGTCGTACCCGTTCTCCGTGAGCACGCAGGACGGGGCGGTCGCCGCGCTGTCGCTGGAGGGGCGGCGCTTCGTGGAGCCGCTGCCGGGCGAGACGTTCAACCGCGGCTATTCGCGGGTGGCGGGGCGCGCGCAGGGGTACCGCGGCTTCCGCGGCTGGGGCTTCGCGCGGCACGTGCTGGCGCTGCGCGGGGTGGGCGCGGCCGACTTCGGCTCGCGCACGCCGCTGCTCACCGCGGGTGGGCTGACCGGCGACGTGCTGGGCGGGCCGCTGGGCACCGGCTTCGGGCTGAGCAGCACGCGCGACATGTTCGTGCGCGGCTGGCCCGAGAACGCGCAGCTCGGCGACCGGGTGTGGGCGGGGACGGCGGAGTGGCGCTTCCCGCTGCTGCGGGTGGAGCGCGGGCTGGGGCTGGTTCCCGTCTACCTGGACCGGACGTGGGGAACGGCGTTCGTGGACGCGGGCACCGCCTGGTGCGCCGAGCGCTGCGACCCCGAGCTCGCCTCGTTCTTCCCCAAGGCCGACCCGATGGTGTCGGTGGGCGCGGAGATCGTCGGCGACTTCGTGTTCGGCTTCGTGGCGGCGATGCGCCTGCGCGCCGGCGTCGCCGTCCCCGTCTCCCGCGCCGCCACCTTCGACGGCCTGGACCAGCGGCCGAGCCCGAAAGCCTACCTCACCTTCGGCCAGTCGTTCTGAGGGGTTTTCGGGGGATTTCGTCGGATCGGGATGGGTGAGGTCGAAGGCAAGCAGGGCGAATGAATTCGCTGCAACAACGACACGAAGTCCGCCTTCGCGGACTACCGGCGTCGGAGCGGCGGATGTGATCGGGCACGCGACGGGCTTCGTCCACGCCGACGCAGCCGGAGCCGCACGGAGCCCTGTCGCGTCACCGAACTCCGGCAGTGCTCCCCTCCCCCGCGGAGCGCGGGGAGGGGCCGGGGGAGGGGGCCAGCCGCGGCCGCGCCGGTGCCGGTAAACCCCGCACGGCGCGTCGGGATGATATGATTCAACGGGATGATTCGTCGGATGATTCGCCTCCGTCCATCTCCAAAAACGAGGAAGCCCCCGCCGTGCGGCGGGGGCTTCCTGCATCTTCCGAAAGAACCGCCGGTCAGTTGGCGGAGAAGACGTCGCCGATGCAGTGGGCGAAGCGCACGCCGCGCACGGGCTCGGTCTCGGGCGGGATCCCGGCGCCGCCGATGACCACGCCGGTCTCGCGCGGGGCCATGGCGCGCAGGCGCTCGGCGGCCTCGTGCACGGCGTGGGCGTTGGCGCGCAGCACGATGCTGGTGCAGAGCAGCGCCGGCTTGCGCTCGCCCACCACGCGGGCGATGTCGTCGAAGGGGAGGTTGGGGCCCAGGTACAGCACCTTCCACCCCGCCGAGGCCAGCCGCAGCGCGCACGCCATCAGCCCCAGCTCGTGCGGGTCGCCGGGGAGGCCGGCGCACAGCGCCTCGGGGCCGGTGGCCACGCCGGTGTCGATGTCGCTGATCATCCCCGCCAGCTTCTCGCGCACGAAGCCGCTGGCGAAGTGCTCCTGCGCCACCACCGCCATCCCGTCCTGCCAGAGGTCGCCGATCTCGCGCATGACGGGCAGCAGCGCGTCCTCGGAGCGGCGCTCGGGGGGGAGGTGCGCCAGGCGCTCGTACGCCGCCAGCGCGCCCCGCCGGTCGAAGTGCAGCAGCGCGTCGCGGATCTCGCGGCGCACGTCGGCCAGGTCGGCGGCGGGCGCGTTGGCGGGGAGCGGCGCGCACCCCCGCCGCACCCGCGCGATCGCCTCGCCGATGGTGAGGCCCTCGTCGGTGAGCTGCTTGATGCGCCCGAGCATGGCGACGTCTTCGTCGCTGTACACGCGGTACCCCGAGTCGGTGCGACCCGGGGCGATCAGGTTGTAGCGGCGCTCCCACGCGCGCAGCGTGGCCGGGTTGATCCCCGTGAGGTGCGCCACCCGCTTGATCCGGTAACTCATCTGAATCGGCCCTGCCGTTGAATCGTTGAGGCTCCGTCGCGCCCGGCGGCCCAGCTGCCCCGTGGTGGCCCGCCGCGTCCCCCCTCCTCCCGCTCCCCCTTCCCGCCCGACCGTTCATTCCGCGTCCCCGCCGTCGTTCCCCGCGTTTCGAACCTCGTGGGGGAAGAGTCGGGACGCATGGGTTTCCATGCATCTGGAAACCATGACGTTTGCTGGACAGCAAGGATCGCGCAAGTATTTGAGTTACGCCAGAGGCAGCCCGCGCTCCGATCCCTGGGCTCCTCCGCGTCCGGGGCCGGTTTTTGCCACTTTTCAGGCAACGAAACGACCCTGTCGAATGTTTGTTTATCGTTCTCGCAACTGGACGCCCGGGAGGAACGCGGCGCGCGTCGAAAACGCGCAAAACCGACGGATTGGAGCGCGCGGAGCGGCGCGTGCATCGGTGCCGCGTGGACGCGCCGGCCGCGCGGGGCTAGCCAACGCCCCGGCGCGGCGGCATCCTTCCCGCGGCTGCGGCCGCCCTGGCGCGCCGGCTTCCCCGTCATCCCGCCGATGATCACGTTCACCGCCCAAGAGATCGCCTGGTTCTGGCTGCTGGCGGCGCCCTCGCTCGGGGCGCTGGTGATGGTGCTGTTCAACCTGGCCGTGTGGCCGCGCGGGCGCGAGTCGGGACGGATGGAGGGGCGCGTGTCGGTGTGCATCCCCGCGCGCAACGAGGGGCGGCGCATCGTGCCGTGCGTGGCGGCGATCCTGGCGGGCGAGCAGCGCCCGCACGAGGTGCTGGTCTTCGACGACGGCTCCACCGACGGCACCGCCGACGTGCTGGAGCGCCTGGCCGCCGCCGAGCCGATCGTGCGGGTGATCCACGGCACGGGTGAGCTGCCGGCGGGGTGGCTGGGGAAGCCGCACGCCTGCCACGAGCTGGCCCGGGAGGCGACCGGCGACGTGCTGGTGTTCTTCGACGCCGACACGGTGGCCACGCCCACCTGCCTGAACCGCCTGGGATCGGTGATGCAGCGCACCCGCGCCGACTTCGTGAGCGCACGCCCCGAGCAGGCCACGGGCACGCTCTCGGAGCAGATGGTGGTGCCGCTGCTGAACCTGTCGTACCTGTGCTGGCTCCCGCTGCCGCTGGTGTGGGTCCTTCCCTACCCCTGGCTGCGCGTGGCGAACGGGCAGCTCGTGGCGGTGCGCCGCGAGGCGCTGGAGAAGGCGGGCGGCTGGGCGTCGGTGGGCGGCGAGGTCGCGGCCGACGTGAAGCTGTGCAGCCGCATCAAGGCCGCCGGCTTCCGCGCCGCCTACGCCGACGGGAGCCAGATGGCGCACGGGCGCATGTTCCACAGCCGCAACCAGCTCTGGCGCGGGCTGTCGCGCATGCTCTTCCACCGCGGCCCGGGCGCGCTGGGGATCCTGCTCTCGCTGGGGCTGTACGGCGGCGTGCTGCTCGCGCCGTACGTGGGGCTGGTGCAGGCGATCCGCGGCTACCAGGGGATGCTCTGGCCGTCGCTGATCGGCGTGGCCGCCAACCACCTGATCCGCATCGCCGCGGCCGTGCGCCTGCGCGAGAGCAGCAACGGCATCGTGCTGCACCCCGTCGGCCTGCTGTGGATGATCGCCCTGCTGCTGAACTCGCTCCGGCGCGGCCGGCAGGGCATCCTCTCCTGGCGCGGCCGGCGCTACGTGTTCGGGGAGGGGCTGGACGGGGGGTGAGGGGGGGAGGGGTGGGGCGGGGATGGTGGCCGGCTCGAGGGCTGGGGAGTCGTCAA
>DASQLJ010000772.1:0-24032 GCA_035630095.1 Longimicrobium sp. | reverse complement strand
GCCGACGAGCTTGTAGCGCAGCATGGGCTCGCTGCTTCCCGGCGCGCCGGGGATGTGCACGGTGGGCTGCACCTGCTCGGCGTTGACGGTGGGCATGCGGATGTTCCAGCGGCTCACCACCCAGCGCCCGTCGTCCAGCCGCCGGAACTCCATCCGCCCCGCGGCCGATTCCGACGCGCCGCGCAGCCCTGGCACCTTCGTGTACTGGTACTCCAGCCGCTTCAGCTCCGAGCTGGCGCGGTCCACCCAGAGCGTGCCGCGC
This sequence comes from Longimicrobium sp., assembly GCA_035630095.1. Taxonomy (GTDB): domain Bacteria; phylum Gemmatimonadota; class Gemmatimonadetes; order Longimicrobiales; family Longimicrobiaceae; genus Longimicrobium. The sequence continues at coordinate 23,770 of DASQLJ010000772.1, read as the reverse complement.
ACGTCCGACAAATTCCCCTGCCGCACGGGCTCGAAGGAGAGGCCGATCAGCCCCGGCTCGTCGCGCGGCGCCTCCTTCAGCGCGAAGCAGTGCGACTCCTGGAACTGCTCGGAGAGGAGGACGCGGGCGTCGGGCGCGTGGAACACCAGCTCCTGCGCGTCCGCCTCGATGTACCCCGCCGCGGCCAGCTTCTCCAGCGGCACCGCCACGAACGGGCTGCCGGTGGAGATGTCGGACGGCGTGATCGAGTCGTGCAGGATGCTCCCCGCGGGGTCCAGCCGGCGCCAGTAGCGGCGCACCGAGTAGCGGTAGGCGTTCTCGTTGCTCTCGCGCGCGCTCCCCAGCGCCTTGCGCGCCTCCTCCCACACGGTCGCGGTCTCCGGCCCCGACCCCGCGCGTGGCCTGCAGCGGGCGCGGCTCTCCACCACGATCCCCTGCAGCGCGACCCGCTGCGCGTTGGCGGCCACCCGCCGCTGCACCGTCTCGCCGGCGGCCAGCTCCATCGCGTCGGTGCGCGTCAGCGCGTAGCCGATCCGCTCCACCTGCAGCACGTAGCGCCCCGCCGCGGGGGCGCGGAGGAGGAAGGTGCCGTCGCCGCGCGTCATCGCGGCCGCGGCGTCGCGGCCCTCGGGGGTGCGCAGCACGGCCCGCGCGCCGGAGATCGGCTCGCCGGTGGCGGGATCGACGAAGGAGCCCTGCACGGTCTGCGCGGCGGCGGCGGTCGCGGCGAGCGCGACGGCGGCCAGGGCGAGGGATAGCGTTCTCATCGGCGCGACGTGGAACGGGGGGAAGAAAAGAGGGGGAAGGCCGGCCGCCGGCTCCGCGGCTGGGCGCAATGCACGCATCCGCGGCTCACGTCTTCGTCCAGATGACACTGCCCCGCAGCCGGAGAGCATCCCCGCCACCTCGGCGGCGTCGGGGCGGGGCCGACCGTAGACCTCGAGGCTGAGGAAGCGATTCATCGGTGGGGCGGCGGCGGTTGAACGGTTCTGCCATGAGGATACGGCCTGCGTGGACGCGGCGAAACAACGAGGTTGGGACGGTCGGCGCCCCCGTCCGCGGAAACGGCCGTTCCGGGCCCGCATTGTTCGTCGGGTCCGGAGGAGGTGGCTCACCGGCGCGTCCAGATCAGGATCACGCCGCAGGTGGAGGTGCTGTTGCGGTACGTGGAGGGGATCTCGGACCCGCCGCGGTACACCTCCACCGCCTCCACGTTGCGGGTGGGGAGATCGTCCAGCCCCTGCGATTGCTCCGCGCCCAGGCTGGGCCCCGCCACCAGCGAGCCGTCCAGGTACACGTCCATGAAGCAGGGGCCGGTGCGGTCGATCCCGGTGCTCCCGCGGCTTCCCACCGCCATGTTCTTGGGGCTCAGCGCCCGCATCGACGACGACCCGCCGGAGCCCGTCGCCACCGCGATGATGCTCACGCCGCTCACCATCCGCAGCACGCCGGAGAGGGGCGCGCCGGGCGAGCGCTGGATCTGCGCGTCGGTCAGGAAGACGCCGACGCCCACCCTCTGCCGCTCGTAGAAGCCCCGCGCGTCCAGCCCGGGGCTGCGCGCCTGCGCCCGCGCGCCGATCCCCGCGAGCTGCACCACGCGCTGGACGGACGCGGCCAGCGCCGTCCCCGCCCCGGCGCCCGCCCGCAGCTCCAGCTCGACCGCGTCCGCCGGCAGCCGGACCGCCACGGCGCGGCTGCCGATGGCGGGATGGGTGACGGAGACGCGGTGCTCCCCCGCCGCCGCGCGGAAGCGGAAGCGCCCCTGCGCGTCGGTCTGCACCGGCGGCAGCGCGTCCATCCGCACGGTGGCGCCCGCCAGCGGCCGCCCGCCGGCGTCGCGGAGGATGCCGGAGATGCCGGTCGGAGCCGCGGACGTGCCGCGCGCGGCGGCGGCGCGGGGCGCGGCTAGCGCCAGGTCCTCGCGGCGCGGACGGCCGGCGGCGACCTGCACGTCCGACACGCTGACCTCGCCCTGGGGCGTGGCGGCGCGCACGGCGAGCGGCACGCCGGCCGGCGCGTCGCACACGCGGTAGACGCCCTGCGAGTCCGCCACGGCGGCGGTGCTCCCCGCGCGCGCGCCGCTCCACGCCACCGTCACCCGCGCGCCGGGAGACGGCTGCCCCGCCGCGCCGCGCACCACGCCGACCAGCGCGCCGGTGGCGGGCGACGCCTCGCAGCGCGACGCCCACACGACGGCGAGCGGGGGGACGGCGAGCGCCCGCTCGGTCACCGCGCCCTCGCGCACGGTGGCGCGGACCGGCGGCGGGGTGTAACGGAGTGCGTCCAGTGCCGGGGCGGTGAAGCTCACCTCGTAGTCGCCCGGCGGGAGGCCTTCGATCGCGTAGCGGCCGATCGAGTCCGCCACCGCCTCGTGCCCCGCGGCCGAGACGCGCGCGCCGGCCAGCGGGCGCGCGGTGGTGCTGTCGAACACCGTCCCCGCCAGCGTCCCCGCGGCGGACGCCATCCGGACCGCGGCGCCGTTTGCCGGCGCGGCGGAGAGCACCTCGCCGCCCTCCTCGCGGATCCCGGCGAGGCGGAAGTGCAGCGCGTTCTGGTCGCGCAGGCTGGGGTCGGAGAAGGTCATGCTCCCCTGCACCCGCGTGGCGGTGACGATCGGCATGCGGATGCTCCACCGCCCCACGATCCAGCGTCCGTCCGGCAGGTGCGTGAACTCCATCCGCCCGCCCGCCGCGTCGGCCTCGCGGCGCAGGCCGGGGACGCGGGTGTAGCGGTACTCCAGCCGCCGCAGCTCGGCGCTGGCGCGGTCCAGCCAGAGGGTGCCGCGCACGTCCGGCCGCGTAGTCGACACGGGCTCGAAGGAGAGGCCGATCAGCCCGTCTTCCCCCTCCACCACCGCGAAGCAGTGGGTTTCCTGGAACTCGGTCGAGAGAAGTACGCGCGCGTCGGGCGCGTGGAAGAGGAAGTCGGCGCCCGCCGTCTCCACGTACCCCTCGCGGGAGAGCCGCTCCAGCGGCACCGCCATGAACGGCGTCCCCGTGGCCAGCTCGGCGGTGGCGCCGGAGTCGCTCAGGATCGTCTGCCCGGCGGCGTCCAGGCGGCGCCAGTAGCGCCGCGCGGCGTAGCGGTAGTCGCCGCTCTCGGCGCTGGCACGGGCGGCGCCCAGCGCCTTGCGCGCCTCCTCCCACACCGTGGCCGTCTGCGGGCCGGAGCCGGGGCGCGGGGTGCAGCGCGAGCGGGCCTGCACCACGATCCCCTGCAGCGCGATCCGCCCCGGGTTCGCCGTCACCCGCCGCCGCACCGTCTCGTCGGCCGCGAGGGTGAACGCGGGGGATTCCGTCAGCGCGTACCCGATGCGCTCCACGCGCAGCACGTAGCTCCCCGCCGCGGGCGCGCGGAGGACGAATCCCCCGTCGCGCCCCGTGTTCGCCGCCGCGATCTCGCGCCCGCCCGGGTCGCGCAGCACCGCGCGCGCCCCGGCGATCGGTTCGCCCGACGCGGGGTCCACGAACGCGCCCTGCACCGTCTGCGCGCCCGCGGCACGCGCGGCGAGCGCGGCGGCGGAGAGGGCGAGCGCCAGCGCTCTCGCAAGCTTCATCGGGAAAGCGCCTTCATCGGTATAATGCCTGGGGAGATACGGGAAGATTGGAGGATAGGCCGCGTCGAACGATGGCGAGCGATTCGCTCGGCGGACCTTGGAGACTCGTACCGGATCTGGAGATCGACCATGCATTCCTCCTAAACCCCAGCGATGTCATCCTGAGGCCGAACAAGCCGTAATCGCCGAATGAGCGGTCGGTCGCAGGCCGAAGGATCTGCCCTCCTCGCGGATGCCGGCCAGGTGCAGGCGCAGCGTCGTCTTGATGGCGACTTCCTGCATGTCCACGCGCTGCACGCGGGTGGCCTCCACCACCGGCATGCGGATCGTCCACCGGCCCACGATCCAGCGCCCGTCGGGCAGGCGGCTGAACTCCATCCATCCCCCGGCGACACCTGACTCCTGGCCCATCCCCGGCACCTGCGTGTAGGCGTACTCCAGCCGCCGCAGCTCCGCCGTGGCGCGGTCGAGCCAGAGGATGCCGCGCACGTCCGGCTTCTCCGTCGAAACGGGCTCGAAGGAGAGGCCGATCAGCCCGTTGGGCCCATCGACCAGCGCGAAGCAGTGCCGCTCCTGGAACTGGTCGGAGAGGAGCACGCGGGCGTCGGGGGCGTGGAAGAGGAACGAGCGCCCGGCCGGCTCCACGTAGCCGCGCCGCACCAGGCGCTCCAGCGGCACCGCCACGAACGGCGAGCCCGATTCCACCTCCGCCGTCGTCACCGAGTCGTGCAGGATGGTCTGCCCCGGCGCGTCCAGCCGGCGCGCGAAGCGGCGGACGGCGTAGCGGTAGCCGCCGCTCTCCCCCGTCTCCCGCGCGCTGCCCAGCACCTTGCGCGCTTCCTCCCACACCGTCGCCGTCTGGGGCCCCGAGCCCGGCCGGGGGATGCAGCGCGAGCGCGACTCCGCGACGATCGCCTCCAGCACGATCCGTCGCGCGTTGGCCACCACGCGCCGCCGCACCGTCTCGCCCGCCGCGAGCGCGAACGGCGCCGTCTCGGTGAGCCCGTACCCGATCCGCTCCACGCGCAGCACGTACGTCCCCGCCGCGGGGGCGCGGACCACGAAGCCGCCGTCCGCCCCGGTGCCGGCCGCCGCCACGTCTCGCCCCGAGCCATCGCGCAGCACCGCGCGCGCCCCGGCGATCGGCTGGCCGGACGACGGATCGACGAACGCGCCCTGCACCACCTGCGCGGCGAGCGCGGAGGGGGCGAGGAACCCGGCGAGCAGCAGGATGATCCTGGAAGGCTTCGTCATCGGTACGGCTGGAGGGGAGTCTGCGGAAACATGATTACGCGCGGGGCACGCGTGATGTGACGCCCGTGCGGCGCTGCGCCAGAATACGGCCATCCCGCGAGCGCCGGAACGGCGGCATCGACCGCGACGTCCATCCCCCGCGTGCGGCAGTGGACGCCCGTGCCCTGGAAGCCGGGATCTCGTCGACGGGCGGTTTGCGTGAGGGATTCGCGCCCGGAGGGCCGAGACGCCGGCGCGCCCGCATCGATGACGCGGGGACGGGAGGAGCCGTGGCGCGCCGGCGGCTCGGCGCCGTTGGGCAACGGCGGTATCGTTGCCTACGGCGCGCGAAGCCCGGCCCGGAGCGCAGCGGAGGGACACGCCCGCATCCCGCTCGTCCGTTCCGGGCCCCGGTACCGGCTTTTCGGACTCCGTATGAAAATGAAACGCTACGCCGCGCTGCGCTCGATGCGGTCCAGCACGTCGCCCAGGCGGTCGAGGACGTTGCGGATCTCGCCGGTCACGCCGCGGGTGGTGGGGCGTGCGTCGATCTCGTCCTCGGGGAAGAGGACACGGCGCGGGTCGTTCAGCACCTCGGGGCGCAGCCGCATGCCGCGGCGCTCCAGCTTGGCGCCGATCTCCTCCGCGTGCTCGCGCAGGTGGCGCAGCGTGCTGGCGTAGGCGTGCTCGCACACCTCGCGGCGGTTGTTGAACGAGAAGATGTTGGAGAAGAACATCCGGTGGTCGGACAGGTCGGGCTCCACCAGGATCACGTCGGCGCCGGGATAGGTGTGCGCGTAGCTGCGGAACCCGGTGCCCATCCGCGAGTGGATCGCGGTGCGGAAGGTCTGCGAGAGCACCGCCGGCAGCCCGTAGTCGCTCAGGCTGCGCGGGCGCTTCCCGCCCCCGTTCGCGCCGTTGCCGACGGACCCGTTTCCGCCGGCGACGTGGCCGTTCGCGTCCTGCGCGCGGTTGACGTCCACCGGCACGATCGGGTTCACGCAGAAGAGCAGGTCGGCGCCCTCGTCCAGCGCCACGCTGGCGTTCAGCGTGCGCCGCGCCACGCCGTCGATGTACGGCTCGCCGTCGATCGTGACCGGGCAGTAGAAGCCGGGGAGCGACAGGCTGGCCTGCACCGCGCGGCTGATGGGCACGTGCGCGTGCCCCGGCCCGCCGAACGTCACCAGCTCGCTGGTGTCCAGCTTCACCGCCACCACGCGCAGGTCGCCGCGCAGCTTGCGGAAGTCGTTGGTGCGCCCGGCGGCGGAGAAGACGCGGGCCAGGTAGCGCTCCATCGGCGCGCTATCGAACAGCCCCACCGGCGCCAGCGCCCCCAGCTCCAGCAGCGAGCCGATCACCGACATGTCCAGCGGGTTCTGGATGCGCCGCTTCACCCAGCCGCCCAGCAGGCCGGGGATTTTCGCGGCGCGGCGGGCGTACTCGCCCAGCGCGGGGGTGAACAGGAGGTTGGGGTCCAGGTCCAGCCCGCCCCCGGCGCGCGACAGGATCGCGCGCGACAGCGTGCGCGGCGGGATTCCGTTGGCCAGGAGCGAGGTGATCACCGCCCCCGAGCTGACCCCCACGAACACGTCGGCGCGGGTGAACTCGAGCCCGGCGATGGCGTCCTCCAGCGCGCAGAGGACCCCCACCTCGTAGAACCCGCCCTCCAGCACGCCGCCGGCCAGCGCCAGCCCCAGCTTGGTACCGCCGGCCGCGCCGGCGCGATCATCGGTGTGGGTCATGTGTTTCGCGTACACCCGGGCAGAGAAAAGGGTGCGGAGGCGCGGAACCCTCTCCGCGCGCCCGCACCCCGGCGAACCCCTTCGGAACCCGTGTCCCGGCTCAGGCGCCGTAGACCGTGGTGTTCTGCACCAAGCCGTCCTCGCGGTGCACCACCAGCTCGCACGGGCGGTTGTCGGCGGCGAGGCGGCGGGCGGCCTCCAGCGCCTCGGCCTCCGTCGCGTGGACGCTCGCCGGCACGCTCACGCCGCTGCGCTCCACCGCCCACTGGCCGCCGCGGAACACCACCGAGAAGGTGGTGCCGTGGCTGCGCTCGAGCTTGGCGATCAGCAGGTTCACGCGCTCGGTGAGCGACTCCACCTGCCCGGAGAGCTTCTGCACCTCGCCGCGGGTGGGCACGCCCAGCTTCTGCAGCGCGTCGACCATCGGGTCCACCACGGTCGTCTCCACCTTCTCCACCACCGCCTCGCGGCGGGCGTCCACGTCGGTCTTCAGCTCGTCGAAGCGGGCCTTGCCGCGCTGCTCCACCGTCTCGCCGCGGGCGACCAGCGTCTCGCCCTGCTTCACCAGCGAGTCGTACAGCGCGCTCCCCTGCTCCTCCACGGTGGCCAGGGCGCCCAGGCCGGCCAGCCACACGTCGCGGCCGGCGGTGCTCACGCCGTCCACGATCTCCTTGGGAAGCTTCACCACGCGGTCGGCCACGTTCTTCGGCAGCTCGCCCAGGCGGGGAAAGCTGGTGTTGCGGCTCTTGGTCTCGGTGCTCATCGTCGCCGTCTCCAGTCAGGTTGGGTGCTGCCGTTCGTTCGCGAAAACCCGCTGCGGCGTCAGGGCTGCGGCCGCTTCTGTTCTTCCTGCTCCTCCAGCACGCGGTTGAGCGTGGCTTCGAGCTGGGCGAGCTGCTCGCGGAGCTGCTTGAGCTCCTGCGTCTGCGGGCCCTGCAGCACCCGCGTGATGCGCCCCAGCGATCCCTCCACCAGCTCCTCCATGCCGTGCCGGATCGTCCCCACCCCGCCCTCGATCACCTTTCCCCCGCGCCGCAGCAGGTCGTGCAGCAGCTCGGTGGGAAGCACGCTCCTGCCGCGCTTCCCCTCGTCCAGCACGATCTGGGTGAGCGTCTGGGCGGTGATGTCCTCGCCCGTCACGTTGTCCACCACCTCCACGGTGTCGCCCCCGCGGATGAGGGCGGCCACCTGGTCGAGCGACACGTACTCGCTCGCCTGGACGTCGTAGAGCTTCCGGTTCCCGTACCGCTTGATCACGCGTGCCATGGTCTCTCCCGTTTCGCGCTGCGCAGGGATAGCATAACGCGCCGCGTCATCAAGGTCAAGGGATTCGTGACGCACCGCGTCTAGATACTGTGGATGGGATGATCCAACTGCTGATGCAGACGGGGATTAGCGGCTTCCCGGCGGGAGCCCTCACCCTGCCGCTTCGCGGCTGTCCCTCTCCCAACAACAGCCTGGGAGAGGGATCTGGGGCGCTTCGCGCCGGCTCCTTCATCTCGCGCGGACGTCGCAGCGGGAACCGCGAAGCTTCTTGCGCGCGCCAGCACCTCGGCTGCACCGATGCCGGTAGTCCGCGAAGGCGGACTTCGTGTGGTTGTCGCAGCGAATTCATTCGCCCTGCCATCCCAGGCGGTCGAAGACTCTACCGCCTGCCCCCGCCATCGAAACCTCGCGCTTCATCCGCAGCATCTTCATCCCCTCCGCCCTACCCCCGCCCCTCCCTCCAGCCGCTCCATCAGCCGCATCGCGTCGAAGGGCGCGTGCACCTTGGCGTCGTTGTCGAAGTAGACGTAGACGTCGCGCGCCTTGGCGCCCGGCGCGTCGACGGGTGACACGCAGGTGCGGTCGGCGGGCTCGCAGCCGCGGCGCCACTCGCGGATGCGCGCGGCCCACCAGTCGAGCTGCTCGTCGCTGTAGCCGCTGGCGTACAGCTCCACCGCGCCGTGCAGCCGCACGTACACGAAGTCGGAGGTGAGGTCCTCGGCGTAGGGCCAGCGGCCGGCGGTGTCGGCGAAGACCAGCGCCGCGTTGTGCTTACGCAGCAGGGCGACGAAGTCCGGGCCGAGGAAGCCGGGGTGGCGGATCTCGAAGGCGTGGCGCAGCGGCGTCTCGGCGTCGGCCTCGGACCAGGCGCGGCCGGCGAGGCGCTCGTCGTGGCGCTCGGCCAGCGCGGCGGCCTCGACGGAGGTCCTGGGCAGCAGCTCGAGGAAGCGCTCGAAGCGCTCCAGGTCGGCCGGCATGCGCTCGGGGAACTGCCAGAGGATCGGCCCCAGCTTCTCCGCCAGCCGCAGCACGCCCGACGCGAAGAAGTTGGCGAGCGCGGTGTCCACGTCGCGCAGCTTCTTCATGTGGGTGATGAAGCGGCTTCCCTTCACGGCGAAGACGAAGCCCGGCGGCGTCTCCTCGTACCAGCGGCGGTAGCTGGTGGGGCGCTGGAGGGAGTAGAACGAGCCGTTGATCTCGATCGACGCCATCTTCCGGCTGGCGTACTCCAGCTCGCGCTTGTGCGCCAGCTTCTCCGGGTAGAACACGCCGCGCCACCCGGCGTACGTCCACCCCGAAATCCCCACGCAGGTCGCGCCCCCCGCCCGTCGCTTCGCCGCCATCTGCGCATCTCCCTCCCGCCGCCGCGCCCCTCTCCCCGGAAACGGGCCGGACGCTGGTGCGCGAAGCGTGCCCGCACACCCGGTTCCGGCGGTTGTTGCGCGGGGATCGCACGCCTATCGTGCACGGAGTGGCGCGCCCCTCCGCACCCGGGAACCATGAGCCCTCCACCGCAACCGCACGTGGTGATCATCGCCGGGCCCAACGGCGCGGGGAAAAGCACGCTGGCGCCGCGGCTGCTGATGCAGGAGTTCGGCGTGTACACCTTCGTGAACGCCGACATCGTGGCGCAGGGGCTCGCCGCGTTCGACCCGGCATCGGCCGCGGTGCAGGCGGGGCGCGTGATCCACCGGTGGATCGGGGAGCTGCGCGCGGCGCGGGTGGACTTCGCGTTCGAGACCACGCTGGCCGGCCTGGCGCTGCGCCGGCAGATCGCGGAGCTGCGCGGCGCGGGCTACGTGATTCACCTGGTGTACCTCTGGCTCCCCGGCGCGGACGCGGCGGTGGAGCGGGTGCGCGGCCGCGTGCGCGTGGGCGGCCACGCCGTGCCCGACGAGGACGTGCGGCGGCGCTACGACCGCGGGCTGCGCAACTTCCTCACGGTCTACCGGCAGATGGCATCCGACTGGCTGGTGTACGACGCGACCCGCGGCATCGGCGGGAAGCTGCCTCCGCCGATCGCGGTGGGGCGCCGGCAGCGAGGTGAAACAGGTGTTCGATCGAGAAGCGTGGGCGAGCATCGACGGAGCAGTGAGATGAACAAGCACCCCGCGAAGGACATCTCGGCGCTGATCCGGGAGCGCACGGCGGTGGACCGCGCCGTGGGTCTGGCGGCGCAGGATGCCGTGCGGCTGCACCGCCGCCACGGGGTGCCGCTGGTGAGCTGGCGCGACGGGCGCGTGGTGTACGTGGACCCGTGGGAGGTGCCGTTGCCCGAGGACGAGGCAGGAGCGAGCGGCGACGCGTGAGATTTCCCGGTCGTGTCCGCCGGCGCCGCGGGGCCCTCTCCCTGGCTCGTTCCTCGCCTGTCCCTCCCCCAAAAGAGACCGTGTGAAAACACGTTACGGCGTGTAAATTGTGCGAGTGACTAGGCGCACACCTTCAGCAAGCACGCGCATGGGATACATAGCCGGGGTGGATCGAGAGCAGCGAGTCCTGTTTCCGGAATCGTTGGACGAGTACGTCGCGGGTGAGAACCCGGTGCGGTTCATCGATGCATTCGTGACCAAGCTCGATCTGGCGGCGCTCGGTTTCTCGCGCAGCACTCCGGCGTCCACGGGACGGCCCGCGTACGATCCGGGAGATCTGCTGCGGCTGTACATCTACGGGTACATGAACCGGGTGCGGTCATCGCGACGGCTGGAGACCGAGGCCGGGCGGAACGCCGAGATGATGTGGCTGCTGCGGAAGCTGCAGCCCGACCACAAGACGATCGCCGACTTCAGGAAGGACCATCCGGAGGCGCTGAAGGCGGTGTATCGGCAGTTCAACGCGCTGTGCCGCAAGCTGGAGCTGCTGGGTGGGAAGCGCGTGGCGGTGGACGGGAGCAAGTTCATGGCGGTGAACGCGCCCGAGGAGAACCAGACGGAGGGCGGCGCCAAGAAAGCCCTGGCGGAGGCGGAGAAGCGGATCGAGCGTTACCTGCGCAAGCTGGATGACCAGGACGCGGGCGAGGAAGTGCAGGCCGAGGTCCGGTCGAAGCTCGAGAACGCGCTTTCGAGCAAGGAGAGCTTCGAGGCCGTGCTGGCGGAGATGAACGGGGCCGGCGAGACACAGGTGTCGCGGACCGATCCCGAAAGCCGTCGGATGCAGGTACGAGGCGGCGGCACGGCCGTGTGCTTCAACGTGCAGGTCGCGGTCGACGAGAAGCACCACCTGATCGTGGCGTACGACGTCACGAACGACGTGAGCGACATCAATCAGCTCTCGGCGATGGCGAAGGCCGCCAAGGAGGAGCTCGGTGTCGAGACGCTGGAGGTGTTTGCGGACCGCGGCTACTACGACGGCGAAGAGATCGCCGCGTGCGTGGGGATGCAGATCACGCCCAACGTGCCGAAGACGAGGACGTCGAAGAATCGGAAGACGGACCTCTACACGAACGAGCGCTTCCGGTACGATGCGGAGAACGACGTCTACCACTGCCCGGCGAAGCAGACTCTAAGCTTCGCGGGCACGGAGAACATGGATGGACGCACCCTGCGCTACTACGCGAACCGCACTGCCTGCGCGACCTGTCCGCTCCGCGCGAAATGCACTGAGAGCAAACGCGGACGAAGGATCAAACGATTGCCCGAAGCGGCACTGCTGGAAGCGATGGAGCAGCGATTGAAGGCGAATCCCGAACTGAGGTGCTTAAGGCTGCAACTGGTGGAGCATCCCTTCGGGACGATAAAGCGGTGGATGGACCAGGGCTACTTCCTAACACGCGGGCGGCGCAAGACGGCGGGGGAGTTTGGACTGACGGCCATTGCATACAACCTGAAGCGAGCGCTCGCAGTCCTTGGCGTAGGGCGACTGATCGAGGGGCTCGCATCGTGGGAGCCCCCTCCGGCGCCGGCGTGAGCCGTGCCCGCCGAGCGTCCGCCTTCGGCACCAGCCCTCCGACACCGGGTCAAACGTTTTCACACGGTCTCAAAACAACCTGGGGGAGGGACGGTCGGCGCGGCTTGCGCGATACGTCTCGTCGTCTGGTTCCCGCGTGTCAGGGACGCCGGATGGTCAGACCACGGCTCGAATCAGACTCCCTCGCCGCAAGTGCGCCGGTGCGGCGGCGGGACTAAGTTGCGGCAGGACGATGCCACGCTCCGCCCAACCCAGCCGACGACAGCAATGTCCGACGACAACACGTCCGCACGGCCGCCTGGAAAGACGCCGCGCGAGAGCTACACGGTGCTCTCCGAGAGCATGATGCCCGACCAGCTCAACCACCACGGCAACGTGTTCGGCGGCGAGATCCTGTCGCTGGTGGACAAGTGCGGCGGGGTGGTGGCGCGGCGCCATTCGCGGCTGCCGGTGGTGACCGTCAGCATCGACCGGGTGGAGTTCAACGAGCCGGTTTTCGCCAACGACTACGTGGAGGCGCACGGCCGCATCGTGTTCAGCGGCCGCACCAGCATGGACGTGCTGGTGACCGTGACCGCCGAGCAGGTGGAGACCGGCGTGCGCCGGCAGACCAACCGCTGCATCCTGACCTACGTGGCGCTCGACACGCTGAACGGCCACCCCGCGCCGGTGCCCGAGCTGGTGCTGGAGAACGACGAGGACCGCCGCCTGCACGCCGTGGCACTGCGCCGCCGCGAGCGCCGCAAGGCCGAGCAGCGCGACGGGAGCGACGACTGGTGAGCGCCGACCCCGCCTCCGCCGCGCCCGGGATCGCCCCGGAAGAGCCGACGGCGCTGGACCGCCGCATCCTCTTCGCGCTGGAGGCCGACCGGCTGAAGAGCGTGATCCGGCGCACGCGGCTGGTGGACGGCTCGCGCCACGAGAACAGCGCCGAGCACTCCTGGCACCTGGCGCTTTTGGCCGTGCTGCTGGGCGACGCCGCGCCGCCGGGTGTGGACCACGCCCGCGTGCTGCGCATGCTGCTGGTGCACGACGTCATCGAGGTGGACGCGGGCGACACCTTCGCCTTCGACGTTGACGGCTACCTGGACAAGGACGAGCGCGAGCAGGCCGCGGCGGCGCGGCTGTTCGGCCTGCTCCCCGGCGCGCAGGGCGGCGAGCTGCGCGCGCTGTGGGAGGAGTTCGAGGCCGGCGAGACCCCCGACGCGCGCTTCGCGGTGGCGATGGACCGCTTCCAGCCGCTGCTGCTGAACTACCACGGCGGCGGCGGATCGTGGCGCGAGCACGGCATCACCCGCGCGCAGGTGCTGCGGCGGATGGCGCCGATCGAGCACGGCGCCCCCGCGCTCTGGCCGCTGGTGCTCGACACCATCGACCGCGCCTGCGCCGAGGGATGGATCGCGCCGGACGCCGGGTGAGCGTGGACGTCGTGTGTTGCGCCGCGGATGGACCGACGGCAGAAGCCCGCCGGACTCCGCTCCGGCGGGCTTCCTCATGCTACCCGATCCACGGCTCGGCGCGAACCGTCAAAGGGGGACGCAGACCGGTACGGCGCAGGTTGGCCGCCCTTCGCACGTACCCTGGCACGATGGATCGTACTCGGTGGCCGAACCACAAAGTCTGTACGGGTCGTCGCTCGGGCAGGCGCCGTCACACGAAACGCCGCACCTGGTGTGCAGGCACGAGTCTCCGCGGGTGATCTGGTCGTCGGGATAGGTAAGGCAGTCACCGAAGGTGTACTCGTGTGCCTTCACGGTGCCGACGGATCGTTTGCGTGCGGGTGAAGGTTCGAAGGACTCCACCTGCAGCGCGTCGAGGTTCAGGGTCAGCTTCTTCACGGCCGGTCTCCCGTGTTTGGGGGTCATGGGGGCGGCAGGACGCCGCCTGGCGAGGAAGTCCGTACAAAATAAGTCGGCGAATGAGTCTGATGGAAGTACCCGGGTTCCATGGCCGTGCGCGCGACGGGCGTTCGTGCCCGGAGGATCGACGAACTCACGCGGAGGACCAGGGACTTGGCACTGGGGATTGAGGATTGGGCACTCAGCACCGGCACTCGGCACCCTTCACCATCCTTTCATCCCCCGCCGTTTGCACCGCCCCCCGGCGACATTATCTTGCGAGAACGGCCGTCCGGCCGCTCAACCGCCGTCCCGCTGCAGCGAGGTCCCTCCGCTGGCCCGATCCTCCACCTCCCACCGCGCGCTCGCGTTGAACGAACCCGCCCCGCGCCTGCGCACCGCTTCGCCCGGCGTGCTCGACCGCCTGGCACGGCTCGCGTGCACGGCCTGTGGCGCGCCGGCGGCCGTGGTGGTGTCGGTGGATGGCGGGCGGAGCGCGGTGGTGGGCCGCCACGGCGAGGCGGCGGCGGGCTTCGGGGCCGCCGGCGCGCCGGCGCCCGGGCGCGGCGGCGGCGTGGTGGCCGCGCTCACGCTGCGGCTGTGCGCGCCGGAGACGGGCGAGACGGTGGGCGAGCTGGTGGTGCTGGACCGCGCGGGGCGCGCGTGGAGCGACGCGGAGCGCGCCGCGCTGGACGACGTGGCCGCCGCCGCCGCCGACGCGCTCGCCCGCCCCGGCGCCGAGACGCCCGCCGCGCCCGGCACGGCGCTGCAGCGCGAGCGCACCGCCCGCGCGCTCGCCGAGGCGGGGGAGAAGCGCTACGCCTTCCTGGCCGAGGTGAGCGCCCTCCTCGACGCCTCGCTCGACTACCTGAGCTCGTTCCAGAAGCTGGCGCGGCTGGTGGTGCCCGCCCTGGCCGACTACTGCCTGATCGACGAGGCCGAGCCCGACGGCGGCCTGCGGCGCATCGCCCGGGCGCACGTGGACCCGGCGCAGGAGACCGTCCTCTACAGCAACGTCTACCACCCGCCGCTCGCCGAGGAAGACGACCTGTCGCGCCACCCGGTGGCGCGCGTGATCCGCACCGGCATCCCGCTGCTGGTGTCGGACTTCACCCCCGAGATGGCCGACCTGATCGCGCACGACGAGGAGCATCGCGAGCGGCTGGCCGCGCTGGACCTGCGCTCGTACATCATCGCGCCACTGGCGGCGCGCGGGCGGGTGCTGGGGGCCATCACGCTCTCGGCCACGGGCGCGAGCGGCCGCCGCTTCCGCGCGCACGACGTGGCGCTGGCCGAGGAGGTGGCGCGGCGCGCGGCGCTGGCCATCGACAACGCACGGCTGTACACGCTGGCGCAGCAGGCGATCCGCGACCGCGAGGCGGTGCTGGCCGTGGTGTCGCACGACCTGCGCAACCCGCTCGCGAGCATCCTGCTGAACGCCACCATGCTGCTGGACATGGCCCCGGCGGGCGCGCTGAGCGGGTGGATGGACGACAACCTGCGGCAGATCGTGCAGTCGGTGGAGCAGACCAACCGGCTGATCACCGACCTGCTCGACGTGACCCGGATGGAGGAGAGCGGCGGGATCCCGCTGGACCGCTGCCCGGTGGACGCGCGCCCGCTGCTGGAGGCCGCGGTGCGGATGCTGTCGCCGCTGGCGCAGGCGCGCGGGGTGGAGCTGGTGCACGCGCCCGGCCCGCCGCTCCCCGTGCTGGCCGACTCGGACCGGGTGCTGCAGGTGCTCAGCAACCTGATCGGCAACGCGGTAAAGTTTACCGACGCCGGCGGCCACGTGCGGGTGAGCGCGCACCCCTACGGCGACGAGCAGTGGTTCTCCGTGGCCGACACCGGCGTGGGCATCCCCGAGGCGCAGCAGCCGTTCGTGTTCGACCGCTTCCGCCAGGTGGGCCGCGACCGCCGCGGCGTGGGGCTGGGCCTGCCGATCGCCCGCGGCATCGTGGACGCGCACGGCGGGCGCATCTGGGTAGACAGCCGTCCCGGCATGGGAACCACCATCCACTTCACCCTCCCCGCCGCCGATCCCGACGCGGATGCGGGAATCGCCGCGTGACGCGCCGACGCCGCCGTCCCCGCGACGGCGCCCGTGCGATTGGAACGCAAGCGGCCGCCCGCGGTATCACCCGCTGTGAGTTTGACGGCAGGATAGTTGCTAGCTAGCTTGCCGAGATACACGGAAGGGGAGTAGCTCACCGGGCGAGACAGCCCGGCGGCCGGATCGTCAAGACTGCGGGTGCGAGCCCGCACGGTTCGGTTGGGGCGGGTGGCGCGGCGCGCCGCCGTTCAGGGCGAGACCTTCGTTCAGGCACCGGACGCCCCACGGGCTTCCGGCGCCCGGCGAAGGTCTCGCCCCTTTTCGCGGCCGCTGCAACCATTCACGAGCGGAGAGGACCAACGGAGTGACGTCGAACGTATTTGCCTGGGTGGGCTTCCTGGTCGTGGTGCTGGCCCTGCTGGCCGTGGACCTGGGGTTGTTCAACCGCAAGGCGCACGTGATCACGCCCCGGGAGGCGGCGCGCTGGAGCGCCATCACCATGGTGCTGGCGCTGATCTTCGCGGGGCTGATCTGGACGAACAACCTGCCCACCGACATCGTGGGCGGGCGCGCGCACGCGCTGGAGTTCCTGACCGGCTACCTGATCGAGCTGGCGCTGAGCGTGGACAACATCTTCGTCTTCGTGCTCATCTTCAGCTACTTCTCGGTGCCGCCCAAGTACCAACACCGCGTGCTGTTCTGGGGCGTACTGGGGGCGCTGGTGTTCCGCGGCGCCATGATCGGCGCGGGGACGATGCTGATCCGCCAGTTCGAGTGGATCATCTACGTGTTCGGCGCCTTCCTGGTGTTCACCGGCATCCGGATGGCCACGCAGGACGACGTGTCGATCGAGCCCGACAAGAACCCGGCGCTCAAGCTGGTCCGCCGCATCCTGCCCGTGACCTCGCACTACGACGGGCAGCACTTCTTCACGATGGAGAACGTCGCCGGCAAGCTGCGGCGCGCGGCCACGCCGCTCTTCGTGGTGCTGGTGCTGGTGGAGACCACCGACCTGATCTTCGCGGTCGATTCGATCCCCGCCATCTTCGCGGTGACCACCAACCCGTTCCTGGTGTTCACCTCCAACGTGTTCGCCATCCTCTGCCTGCGGTCGCTGTACTTCCTGCTGGCCGCGGTGATCGACCGCTTCCACTACCTCAAGCTGGGGCTGTCGGTGGTGCTGGTGTTCATCGGCGCCAAGATGCTGGCGACGATGTTCCACTTCCACATCGACACCTTCATTTCGCTGCTGGTGGTGGCGGGAGTGCTGGGCGGGAGTGTGGTGCTGTCGCTGCTGAAGCCGCCCAGCGCGAAGGTGGCCGAGAAGATCCACGCGCTCGAGGAAGGCGGCGTGCACCCCGACATCCCCGACAGTCCGCCGGCCGTGCCCAGCCTCGCCGCGCGCGCCCCGAGCGCCCACGCCCCGCCGCACGAGGCGGATGCCGACGCGCCGGAGCCGCCGCGGCGCAAGGTCGGCGGCGCCTGATCCAGCCGGACGGAACGCAGAACCGCCCCTCGCCGCAGTGCCGGCGAGGGGCGGTTTTCGCGTCACAGGATGCAGTCTCGCAAGCGCTCGCTCGTTCGCTGCAGCCCCACGCCGGCAATCGTGGCGAGGTAGTGCTCCACCGAAACGGGCGGGTTCTTCAAGTTGGCACGTTGCTCAGCCGCGGCTTTGCACACGCCGGCCCGGTTAGCCGCGAATAGGCTCAGCACGAAATCACCCGGGTGCTGGGCGACGATGCCGTACGAACCGAGCTCGCTCGCGGGAAAATCGCTCAGGTTGAAGGTGACGATCACCTGGGCACCCGCTTCGATCGCCGCCGCCAGCACGTGTGCGTCACCTGGATCCGGGAGGTGAAGCGCCGGGATGTGACGCTCGTACCCGTGAACCAGCGCGGCGGGCACCGACCCATCCATGAGCTCGCGTGTGCGCGTAAGCTTTTTGCGAGTCAGGTCCGAACGGCGCTTCAGCACGCTCGAAATCCACTCCTCGTGAATCACGTCGGTCCAGTGCGCACGGACGACTTTCTCGATCGCGAGCCGAACGAGCAGATCGCGCAGGGGCGCGGGGAAGAGCACGTTCGCATCGTACACCGCGATCGCCTTCGGCCGGCTCACTCGTAGCCCATCCCCAATTCCTGCGCCTGCGCAACAAGTTCCGCGTATGCCTCCTCGGCCGCCGCGTCGAGCCGGGCGCGATAGTCCAGCACGTCGGCCAGGCGAATCCGACGGTGCGACCCCACCATCCGGAAGGGCAGCTCGCCCTTCTCCAGCAATCGTACCAGATACGGCCGCGAGACGTTGAGGAGGTCCGCCGCGCGCTGGGTGCTCACCTCCACCTCTACCCGCGAGAGCGCCACTGCGCGTCCCTTCGCGAACTCGCCGAGAATGACCACCAGCATCTTGAGCGCGCTCGCCGGCAGCTTCATCTCGTCGCGCCCAACGCGCAGCATGGCGCCATCTCCCGCGACAGCATCGGCAAGCTTGGCTGCGGCGTCCCTCGCTTCTCCGATGTCGTCGGGCGTTGGTTCCACCGCCTCGAAATCCGATTGCGCCTTCATGTCATCCCTCCAGTAGCAGGTCCGATCAATCTAACGCCATCGAATTATTCGCAACAGTCGAAATATTCGAAACAACAAACCTATCGCCCAGCCGCGGAGGACGCGGCTTCCTCCAGCTCGGCCCAGCGGGCGTAGAGGGCGTCGACCTGCTCGGTGGCTTCGCGGAACTTGGCGCCGACCTTGGCGGCCACGTCGGGCGACCGGGTGTAGAGCGCGGGGTCGGCCAGGCGCGCCTGCAGCGCCTCCTTGCGCGCCTCGGCCTCCAGGATCGCGGCCTCGATCCCCTCCAGCTCGCGCTGCTCCTTCCAGCTCAGCTTGCGCGGGCGGTCGGCGGGGGCGGGCTTCGGCGGCTCGGCGGCGGCTTTCTTCACCACCTGCGCGGCGGCGGCGGCCTCGGCGTCGCGCTGCTCCTTGAGGCGGCGATACAGGTCGTAGCCGCCGGCGTGGCGGCGCAGCTCCCCGTCGCCCTCGAACACGATCAGGCCGGTGGCGACCTTGTCCAGGAAGTAGCGGTCGTGCGTCACCAGCAGCACGCACCCGCTCCACTCCATCAGCACGCTCTCCAGCACCTGCAGCGTCACCAGGTCCAGGTCGTTGGTGGGCTCGTCCAGGATCAGGAGGTTCGCCTCGGTAAGGAAGAGCCTGGCCAGCAGCAGCCGGTTGCGCTCTCCGCCGCTGAGCGACGACACCTTCTGCCGCTGCTGCGCGGGGGGGAAGAGGAAGGTCTCCAGGTAGCTGCGCAGGTGCGTGCGCTGCCCGCCCACGGTCACCCAGTCCTGCTCGGCGGCCGCCTCGTAGATGCTCAGCTCGGGGTCGATGTCGCTGCGGCGCTGGTCGAAGTAGGCGATCCTGGTGTTCTTCCCCAGCTCCACCTCGCCGCCGTCGGGCGGCTCCTGGCCCATGATCACGCGCAGCAGCGTGGTCTTCCCCGCGCCGTTGGGGCCGATGATGCCGATCCGCTCGCCGCCCTGCAGGATGGTGCTGAAGTCGCGCACCAGCCTCCGCGCGCCGTACGACTTGGAGACGTGGTGCAGGTTCAGCACGGTGCGGCCCAGCCGCGGCGCCTCGCCGGTGGTGATCTCCACGGCGGTGCGGTTGGGGAGGCGCTTCTCGCGCTGCTCGGCCAGCAGCGCGTCGGCGCGGCCCAGGCGCGCCTTGGCCTTGCCGGTGCGCGCCGGGGGCGAGCGGCGGGCCCACTCCAGCTCCTGCTGGATCAGCTTCTTCCGCTTCTCCTCCTCCACCGAGAGCCGCTCCATGCGCTCGGCCTTGGCCTCGAGGTACTCGGTGTAGCCGCCGGGGTACGCCGTCAGCTCGCCCACGCCCACCTCGATCATCCGGGTGACCACGCGGTCCAGGAAGTAGCGGTCGTGGGTGATGAGCATCACCGCGCCCGGGTATTCCTGCAGGTGCTCCTCCAGCCAGAGCACGGTGTCGGCGTCGAGGTGGTTGGTGGGCTCGTCCAGCAGGAGCAGCTCGGGCTGCTGCAGCAGGACGCGGGCGAGCGCCACGCGCTTCTGCTCGCCGCCGCTCAAGCCCTCGACCGCACGCTCCCAGTGGTCCACGCCGAGCTTCGTGAGCACGGCTTCCATGCGGTGCTCGTAGTCCCACCCGCCCAGCGCGTCGATGCGGGCGGCGGCCTGCTCCTGCCGCGCGAGGAGCCGGTCCGCGTCGCCCTCGCCCTTCCCCAGCTTCTCCGACACGTCGTGGTACTCGCCGATCGCCTCCATCAGCTCCGGCCGGCCCGACGCGGCGGCGGAGAGGATGGTGGCCCCCGGCTCGAATTCCGGCTCCTGCGACAGGTAGCCCACGCGGATGCCGCGCTGGAAGGCGAGCGTGCCGGCGTCGGCGCCCTCCACCCCGCCCACGATGCGGAAGAGCGTGGACTTGCCGGAGCCGTTCACGCCGATGAAGCCCACCTTCTCGCCCTCGTCCACGGCGAAGCTCACGCCGTCGAAGAGGGTGCGCGGACCGTATGCCTTGTGCAGCTCCTGCACGTTCAGGACGTTCGCCATCGTGCCTTCTTGGGATGTGATTTGCCGGCGCCGAATGTACACCCGAGGCGCCGCCGCGTGCGAGTGGGCGGCCCCGCGCTCCGTCACGTCCGAAGCGGATGGTCGATCGATTTCGCGCCGGCCGGCGCCCGACGTCCACCGCCGGGTCGGCGGGAGGATGGCGGGAGACGGGGTCAGAAACGGCGCCGCGCCTGCGTTACCCCGTGAGGACCGCGCCCCCGTCCGGGTGAGACCCGGGACGGGGGTTGTGGGGTAGATTACCTTCGGTGGGTGTGCCGGGTGCGTGCTTCTTGCACCGCCGGACCTCCTCGGCGCGGCGAGCGGGCGATGCCCATGGCAGGGTGAGCGATGCTGACCTGGATCTTCTTCTTCTTCGTGGCGTTCGGCGCCAAGGCGCTGCTGGCGTTCGCGATGATCTACCTGATCTTCCCGGCCGACCGGGTGTGCAGCGAGTGCGACGGCGACACGCTGCCCATCCGCATGGGCGCGCTGGGGCGGCTGCTGTCGTTCATGTCGCGCGGCGCGGTGCAGCGCCGCTGGTGCCCGCGCTGCGGCTGGGAGGGCCTCACCCGCAGCGGCCGGATGAACCGCCCCGGCACCTACGCCGAGGCGCCGCCCGAGCCCACGCACACGAGCTGACTCGGTAGACACAAACCTCGCAACGAGTTACCTTCTCCTCGCACGACCGGCCGGCGCGATACACACGTGCCGGCTCCCTTCGCAGAGTTCGCCCGCCCGTCCTCGCAGTCCGGCACCCTCTTTCATTCCGAACCGATGAAAGCACGCATCCTGGGGCAGCGGCACGTCGTCGAGCGGACGCGGCGGCGGGGACACTCGTCGGGGCGGCGGCGCGAGCGGGAGCGGGTGAGGCGATGAGGAAGCGCGCGATCGCCGCCACGCTGCTCCTCCCCGCCGCCATCTGGTGGGGCACGCGCACGCCGTCGAACCAGCGCGACTGGACGCCGGACAACGCGCGGGTGCCCACCGCCACCTTCCGCGGCGACAGCGTGTACGTGCACAACGTGCGCAACGCCATCTACCGCACCACGGCCGACTTCACGGTGCGCTGGGAAGAGCGCGCGTACGACCTGCGGCAGGTGGAGCGCGCGTGGTTCCTGGTGGAGCCGTTCAGCCGCGACTGGCGCGGCCCGGCGCACACGCTGGTGTCGTTCCAGTTCGCCGACGGACGCTTCCTGGCCGTCAGCGCCGAGATCCGCAAGGAGAAGGGCGAGACCTTCTCGCCGTGGAAGGGGCTGCTGCGCCAGTTCGAGATGACGTACGTGGTGGGCGACGAGCGCGACCTGGTGCGGCTGCGCACCAACTACCGCCGCGACCCCGTGTACCTCTACCCCGGCCGCGCCGACCGGGGGAAGGTGCGCGCGCTGCTGGTGGACATGCTCACCCGCGCCAACCAGCTCGCCGCGCGCCCGGAGTTCTACAACACGCTCACCAACACGTGCACCACCAGCATCGTGGGCCACGTGAACGAGATCACCCCGCGGCGGGTGCCGTTCAGCTACAAGGTGCTCCTCCCCGGCTACAGCGACCGCCTGGCCTACGACCTGGGGCTGATCGACACCGATCTCCCGTTCGACCAGGCGCGCGAGCGCTTTCACGTCAACGCACGCGCCCTGCGCTGGGGCGACAGCCCCGACTTCTCCCGCCGCATCCGCGAGCCGGCGGCGAACTGAGCTTCGCCATCGAACGACGACGGGCGCTCTTCCTCGGAGCGCCCGTCGTCGTTTTCGGTAGATGAACAGCAGAGAGCCGGCGGGTTATGGATCTCGCGCTCAGCCGCCCGCACCGCGCTTCCGTCCCACCTTCAGGATCAGGTCCCATCGCACGGTCCGCGTGCCCGGGCCCCAGGCGCGGGCCAGGTCGTCGCGCACGTGGTCGACGGGGTCGTATCCCTTCTCGGCCTTGAATCCCTGCGTGGCGCTCCAGGTGCCCAGGTAGCCGATCACGTCCTCCGCGCTCCAGTCCAGCCGCATCTCGAACGGCGGCGCGTCCACGGGGTCGAAGGGGAGCTGCACCTCCGTGTAGCCGCGCTCGATCATCCCGCGGTCGGGCGGCCAGTAGGGGCCCACGACGTCGCGGTAGAGGTGGTGGACGATGCCGTCGATCTCGGGGGTCGACTGGAAGAGGCCGTACGCCCACACGGCGAGGATGCCGCCGGGCTTCATCACCCGCTCCGCCTGGCGGTAGAAGGCGGGGAGGTCGAACCAGTGCACCGCCTGCGCGACGGTGACCAGGTCGACGGTGCCGGCGTCGATCCCCGGCTGCTCGGCGGGGGCGACGTGGTAGCGCACGCGGGCGTGCGGGAAGGCGCTGCGGATCTGCTTCTCGCTCGCGTCCGTCGCGATCACCTCGGCGAAGTGGCGCGCCAGCGCCACGGCGGCCTGCCCGTTCCCCGTGGCGCAGTCCCACGCGCGCTCGCGCGCCGGTGCCACGCCGGCGAGCCAGTCGAACAGCTCCGGCGGATAGGTGGGGCGGAAGCGCGCATAGGCGTCCGCGTGGCCCGAGAAGTGGTCCTTGAACGCGGCTTCAGGCGGCATGCGCGACCACCTCGCCGTCCGTGAAGTCGGGGCGCCCCTGCACCAGCGCGGCCACGTTCTCGGCGATCCACGCCGCCGCCAGGCGATTCGAGCTCTCGGCGCCCTCGCGCGTCTGGAAGACGGTGATGGAGACCATCGTCTCCTTCCCCGCGTGCACCAGGTGGTAGCTGACGAAGCCGGGCTGCTTGCGGAGGATGGGGATGAAGCCCACCTCCACGCTGCGGCGGACCTGTTCGGGGTCACTGATGCGGTAGCGGCGTATGCTGGCGAACATCGTCACCCTCGCTGGTGGCGGGTGATTCGGCCCGTTTCCCGACCGCGGCCGATGGTGGACGCAGGTTGCGCGCGCCCGCGGCGCCGCGCAAGATTCGCGACCCCATCCACCCCGCGCCCGAACCGTGTCGACCATGCCCAGCCGAGCCCTCGCGCGCCCCGCCGCGTCCCGTCCCACGCCGGCCGCATGACCGCCGCGGACGACCCCGGCGCGCGCGTCCGCGCCAGCTTCGCCAGGCAGGCGGCAATGGCCACGCTCGGCGTCGAGGTGGTGCACGTGGCCCCCGGCGAGGTGGACCTGCGCATGCCGTACCGCGCCGAGCTGACGCAGCAGCACGGCTTCCTCCACGCCGGCATCATCGCCACGCTCGCGGACAGCGCGGCCGGCTACGCCGCCTTCACGCTGATGCCGGCGGACGCGGGCGTGGTCTCGGTGGAGTTCAAGCTGAACCTGATGGCGCCCGCGGTGGGAGAGGCGTTCGTCGCCCGCGGACGGGTGAAGAAGGCCGGCCGCACCCTCACCGTCGTCAACACCGACGTGTTCGCCCACCGCGACGGCGCCGAGCGCCTGATCGCCACGATGCAGGCCACGATCATGACCCTGCTCGACCGCCCGGGGATGTCCGGGTGAACTGCAGGGGACAGGGGACAGCGCGGGAGATGGTGACGGAGGATGGGCCCCGCGCGTCCGGGACGAGGATCGCGTGCATCGCCTGACGCGCATCCGACGCTTCGCCGTTGAAGTCCGCGAAGGCGGACTGCGTGCCGTTGTAGCCGC
>DASQLJ010000771.1:0-3290 GCA_035630095.1 Longimicrobium sp. | reverse complement strand
CAGGAGCGGCTCTGGTTCATCGACCGGCTGGAGCCGGAGAGCGCCACCTACAACCTCCCCCTCGCGCTGCGTCTGGCGGGCGCGCTGGACGAGCGGGCGCTGGAGCGCGCGCTGGGCGAGATCGTTCGGCGTCACGAGGCGCTGCGGACGGTCTTCGCCGAGGTGGACGGCTCGCCGGTGCAGGTGGTGGCGCCCTTCGGCGGGCTCGCGCTGGCGGTGGAGGACCTGTCGGCGCTCGGCGAGGCGGATCGCGAGGCGGCGGTCAGGCGGCGCGCCGGCGAGGAGGCGCGGCGAGCGTTCGACCTCTCGGCGGGCCCGCTCTTCCGTGCGGCGCTGCTGCGGCTGGGCGAGGAAGACCACGTGCTGCTGCTCTCGATGCACCACGTCGTCAGCGACGGGTGGAGCATGGGGGTGCTCTTCCGCGAGCTGTCGGCGCTCTACGCGGCGTACCGCGAGGGCCGGGAGTCGCCGCTGGCGGAGCTGGCGGTGCAGTACGCCGACTACGCGGTGTGGGAGCGCGAGCAGCTGGCGGGCGAGGTGCTGGATCGGCAGCTCTCGTACTGGCGGGAGCGGCTGGCGGGTGCGCCGGAGCTGCTGGAGCTGCCCACCGACCGCCCCCGCCCGCCGGTGCAGACGTACCGGGGCGCGACGGTCCCGGTGGAGCTCTCCCCGGAGCTGTTGGAGCGGCTGCAGGCGCTGGGACGGAGCGAAGGCGCGACGCTGTACATGACGCTGCTGGGCGCCTTCCAGGTGCTGCTGGGCAAGTACGCCGGCAGCGAGGACGTGGTGGTGGGGAGTCCGATCGCCGGCCGCACGCGCGGGGAGGTGGAGTCGCTGATCGGCTTCTTCGTCAACACGCTGGTGCTGCGCACCGACCTCTCGGGAGACCCGAGCTTCCGCGAGACCCTGCGGCGGGTGCGGGAGGCCACGCTGGGCGCGTACGAGCACCAGGATGTGCCCTTCGAGAAGCTGGTGGCCGAGCTGCAGCCGGAGCGGTCCTTGAGCCACTCGCCGCTCTTCCAGGTGTCGTTCACCCTGCAGGACGCCGGGGGCGGAGGAGGCGCGCTTCCGGGCCTGAAGGTCGGCGGCGTCGGTGCGGCGATGGAGATCGCCAAGTTCGATCTCTCCCTGACGCTCGCGGCGACCCCCCAGGGCCTGCGCGGCGGACTGAACTACGGCACCGAGCTCTTCGAGCGCGGCACGGTCGAGCGGATGCTCGGCCACCTGGGGCGGGTGCTGGAGCAGGTCGCCGCCGACGCGGGCGTGCGGCTTTCGCGGCTGGAGCTGCTCGGCGAGGCGGAGCGTGCGCTCGTGCTGGAGGCGTGGAACCGGACGGCGGCCGAGGTTCCGGCCGACCTCTGCATCCACCAGCTCTTCGAGACCCAGGCGGATCGCACGCCCGGGGCGGTGGCCGTGGTCTTCGAGGGAGCGGAGCTGACGTATGCCGAGCTGGACGCGCGTGCGAACCGGCTCGCGCACTACCTGCGCGCGCTGGGCGTGGGGCCCGAGGTACGGGTGGGGGTGTGCCTGGAGCGGAGCCTGGAGTTGCTGGTGTCGGTGCTGGGAGTGTTGAAGGCCGGGGGGGCGTACGTGCCGCTGGACCCGGGCTACCCGGCGGAGCGGCTGGCGTACATGCTGGCCGACGCGGGGATCTCGGTGCTGCTGACGCAGGAGGGACTGCGCTCGGCACTCCCGCCCCAGCCGGGGTGCCAGGTGGTGAGCGTGGACGGGGCGTGGGCGGAGACCGCCGCGGAGACCGCCGCGGAGAGCGCGGAGCGCCCGGAGAGCGGGGCGGGCTCACGGAGCCTGGCATACGTGATCTACACCTCCGGCTCCACCGGGCGTCCCAAGGGCGTCGCGGTCGAGCACGGAGCCGCCGCGGCACACCTGGCCGGGTTCGCGCGCGAGCTGGAGATCGGCGCCGCCGACCGCGTGCTCCACTTCGCCTCCTTCGGCTTCGACGTGGCGGTCGAGCAGCTCTTCCTTCCGCTCCTGGCGGGAGCGGGTCTGGTGCTGCGCGGCGCGGAGCTCTGGCCTCCGGAGGAGTGGCCGGCGCGGGTGCGCGAGGCGAAAGTCACGGTTGCCAACCTGCCTCCGGCGTACTGGCGGGAGGTGGCCGCGACGGCGGGTGGAAGCGCGCTCCCGGACCTGCGCCTCCTGATCGTGGGGGCGGAGGCGATGCCCACGGAGGCGGTGGGCCGGTGGCGCGGCGGCGTGGAGAGCCCGGCGCGCCTGGTGAACGCCTATGGGCCGACGGAGGCGGTGATCACCGCGACGACGTTCGCGCTCCCCGGGGACTACCCGGGCGGGTACGCGGGACCCGTGGTGCCCATCGGGCGGCCGCTTCCCGGCCGGGCGGCGTTCGTGCTGGACGGCACGGCCATGCCGGTGCCCGTGGGAGTGCCGGGGGAGCTGTACGTCGGGGGGGCGCAGGTGGCGCGCGGGTACCTGGGGCGGCCGGCGCTGACGGCGGAGCGGTTCGTTCCCGATCCGTTCAGCGGCGAGCCGGGTGCGCGGCTCTACCGCACGGGCGACCGGGCGCGGTGGCTGGCGGGGGGTGTGCTGGAATACCAGGGCCGGGTGGACGAGCAGGTGAAGGTGCGCGGCTTCCGCATCGAGCCGGGCGAGATCGAGGGCGTGCTGCGGCGGAGCGAGGGAGTTGCCGACTGCGTGGTCGTGGCCCGCGAGGACGTGCCCGGGGAGAAGCGGCTGGTGGCGTACGTGGTGGGCGACGCGGAGGCGGGAGTGCTGCGCGAGCACCTGCACCGGGAGCTCCCGGAGTACATGGTGCCGACGGCGTTCGTCCCGCTGGAGCGCATCCCGTTGACGCCCAACGGCAAGCTGGACGTGAAGGCGCTCCCCGCCCCGGACCTCGCTTCGGCGGAGGAGCGCTACCTGGCGCCGCGCACCCCGACCGAGGAGGTGCTGGCGGGGATCTGGTCGGAGACGCTGCGCCTGGAGCGGGTGGGGGTGGAGGAGAGCTTCTTCGAGCTGGGGGGCCACTCGCTGCTGGCCACGCGGGTGGTCTCGCGGGTCCGCGCGGTGTTCGGAGTGGAGGTGCCGCTGCGGGCGCTCTTCGAGGGGCCCACGGTGGCGGAGCTGGCCGGGCGCGTGGAGGAGATGCGCCGCGCGGGGGCGCCCGCGCTGCCCGCTGTGGTGCCGGTGGAGCGCACGGGGGCGCTGCCGCTCTCCTTCGCGCAGGAGCGGCTCTGGTTCATCGACCGGCTGGAGCCGGGAAGCGCCGTCTACAACATGCCCGTGGCATGGCGCCTGGGGGGTACGCTGGACGA
>DASQLJ010000770.1:0-23168 GCA_035630095.1 Longimicrobium sp. | reverse complement strand
TGGCGTGCGAGACCCTCGTGACCACCGGCGTGGCCGTCGTGGCGGGCGAGATCACCACGAGCACGTACGTGGACATCCCCTCCATCGTGCGCGGCACGCTCAAGGGGATCGGCTACACCGACGCGCAGTACGGGATCGACGGGCACACCTGCGCGGTGATGACCACCATCGACCGGCAGAGCCCCGACATCGCGCAGGGGGTGGACACCGGCGGCGCGGGCGACCAGGGGATGATGTTCGGCTACGCCAGCGACGAGAACGAGGCGCTGATGCCCACGCCGATCCTGCTGGCGCACCGCCTGGCCGAGCGCCTGGCGCAGGTGCGCAAGGACGGCACGCTCCTCTGGCTGCGCCCCGACGGGAAGACGCAGGTGTCGGTGGTGTACGAGGACGACCGGCCGGTGCACGTGGACACCGTGGTGGTCTCGACGCAGCACGACGACGGGGTGACCAACGAGGAGATCCGCGAGGGCGTGCTCCAGCACGTGATCATCCCGTCGCTGGGCGGCAGGCTGTTCGACGCGGAGACCTGCACGATCCACGTGAACCCCACCGGCCGCTTCGTGATCGGCGGGCCGCACGGCGACGCGGGGCTCACCGGGCGCAAGATCATCGTGGACACCTACGGCGGGATGGGGCGCCACGGCGGCGGCGCGTTCAGCGGCAAGGACCCGACCAAGGTGGACCGGTCCGCCGCCTACGCGGCGCGCTGGGCGGCCAAGCACGTGGTGGCGGCCGGGCTGGCGCGGCGCTGCGAGATCCAGCTCGCCTACGCGATCGGCGTGGCGCTGCCCGTGTCGGTGCGCGTGGACACCTTCGGCACGGCCACGGTGGACGAGGAGGCGATCGAGCGGGCGCTGAGCGAGGTGTTCGACTTCACGCCCAAGGGGATCATCGACGCGCTGGGGCTGCGCACGGCGATCTACCGCCCCACCGCCGCCTACGGCCACTTCGGGCGCACCAGCGAGATGAGCACCGGCGCGAAGCCCGTGAAGCTGTTCCCGTGGGAGGAGACGCTGCGGGTGGAGGACCTGAAGACGGCGGCGAAGGCGTAACGTCGGGGCGAGAGGGGACGGGGCGGCCGCGGCGCGGGCCCCCACCCCGCACGCGGCTTCGCGCGTGCTGCCCCTCCCCCAAAACAACCTGGGGGAGGGGCGGGGCTCGCTGTCGCTCGCGTCTCAGGGGTCGGCGCGGGGGAGTGTCGCCCGCGTGGGCGGCGGGGATCGATGCGGTGGGGCGAGCGAATGCGGCGCTTCGGCCGGCTCGGACTCCGCCTTGAGCCGCGACGCGTGAGGGATGTGCGCCCGGAGGGCCGGGACACCGGGGGCGGCGCCCAGGGGCGTAGGCCGGGGACGATGCCGGTCCGCCGCCGGGGGCCCGGCGCGGTTGGGCACAGTCGTATCGTGCCCTACCGCGCGCGCAGCCCGGCCCCGCGCAGCGGGGACACGCCCGACCCGCGCCCTTCCGTCGTAACCGCTTCGGACGGCTGAACCGGCTGCTGGCCCACGCGGAACAAACCGTGCGGCGCGACGTATTGCCGCGTACGCAGCGAGCGGCGAGCGAGGATTCCCGGCCACACCGCCCCGCCGCGCAAACAGCGCCAGCGACATGATCAAGGTACGGGTGCAGAGCCTGGGGCTCGACCAGAACACCAAGTCTCCCGTCGTCATCCTGCAGGAGGACGAGGGCGAGCGCGTGCTGCCGATCTGGATCGGCCCGGCCGAGGCCAGCGCCATCGCCATGGAGATGGCGGGGATGAAGTTCGCGCGCCCGCTCACGCACGACCTCTTCCCGCAGATCATCCGCGGCCTGGGCGGCACGCTCACCCGCGTTCTGATCACCCGGGTGGAGGAGAACACCTACTTCGCCGAGCTGGTGATCCAGCGCGGCGAGGAGCTGTTCACCATCGACGCGCGGCCGTCGGACTCGATCGCGATCGCGCTGCGCACCCGCGCCGACCTCTTCGCCGGCGACGAGCTGCTCACCGCCGGCGCCTTTGAGATCGTGGCCCCCGAGGCGGGGGACGGCGACGACGGCGGCGAGGGAATACCGGGGCCGCCGCCCACCCCCGGGCTCTCGCCCGACCAGCTCAAGGAGTACCTCCGCCGCATGAACCCCGAAGACCTCGGCCGCTTCAACCCGTGACCCACTTCCGCTCGCTCCGCGAGGCGGCCCGCCCGACGGCGGCTCGCCTCGCGCTCGTTTTTCTCTGCGCCGCCGCGGCGTCCACCCTCGCGCCCACTCCCGCCGCCGCGCAGCAGCCGCTGGCCGGCCGCGTGCTGCGCGACGGCCAGGGCGTCCCCGGCGTGCGCGTGCAACTCCACCGGGTGACCCGCGTCTCCCGCGGGCAGATCGACAGCACGGTCTCGGGCCCCGGCGGGCGCTTCTCGCTCCGCCTGCCCGCCGCCGACACCGCCGCGGGGTTCACGGTGTTCTTCTCCACCGCCGTGGCCGACGGGGTGCGCTACTTCGGCCCCGCCATCCACCCCGAGCAGGAGGCGGAGGAGTACGCGATCGCCGTGTACGACACCGCCAGCTCGCAGGCGCTGGCCGACTCGGTGCGGGTGAGCCGCCGCGACGTCTTCCTGATCCCCGACGCGAACGGGGCGATGCAGGTGGCCGAGATCCTCCGCGTGCGCAACCCGGCGCGGCGCACGCTGGTGGCGGAGGGGCGGCCGCGGGTGTCGGTGACGCTCCCCCCCGGCCTGGAGGCGTTCGAGGCGGGCGAGGGCGACCGCGCCGACAGCGCGCAGGCGTCGAACACCGGCCTGGCGCGCGTGGGCGACCGCGCCTGGCTCACCGACCCGCTGGTCCCCGGCGACCGCGACTTCTTCTTCCGCTACCGCCTCCCCGCGAAGGTGAAGCAGCTCCCGGTGGCGCTGGGCCGCGCGACCGACACGCTGTTCGTGTACGTGCGCCAGCCCGCGCCCGACGTGAGCGCCACCGGCCTGGGCGAGGGGACGCCGTTCACCGCCGAGGGCGACCAGTTCATCCGCTACATGGCCACGGCGCTGGGGCCGGGCGCGCCCGTCTCCGTCGACTGGCGCGGGCCCAGGCCGCCGCCGGTGGACCCGCGCTGGGCGGCGCTGGCGATCGCCGGGGCGATCCTGGCGGCGGGGGTGGTGGTGGCGGCGCGGCGCTCGCGCGGCGCGGCGGCGGGGTAAGGGGGGAGGCGCCGGCCGTGGCACTGGTCACCACCCGCACGCTGGTGCTGCAGAGCTTTCCCTACAGCGAGACCAGCAAGATCCTGCGGCTCTACACGTGGGACCACGGCCTGGCCTCGGTGATCGCCAAGGGCGCGCTGCGCCCCCGCAGCCGCTACGGCGGCGTGCTGGAGCCGTTCACCGAGGGGACGGCCACCTTCTACCACCGCCAGGGGCGCGACCTGCACACCCTGAGCGGCTTCGACCTGATCCGCAGCCGGCAGGGGCTGGGGCGCTCGATGGCGGCGTTCGCCGGCGCGTCGCTCCTGGCCGAGCTGGTGCTGAGCGCGGGGACGGAGGAGCCGCACCCCGAGATCTTCGAGACGCTGGCCGCCGGGTGGGACGCGATCGTGGAGGCGCCCGACGCCGACACGGCGCTGCGCACCGCGCTCACCGGCGCCTGGTCGCTGGTGGCGCTGCTGGGCTTCGAGCCGCAGACGGACCACTGCGTGGTGTGCGAGCGCCCGCTGGTGCCGTCGGAGCCGGTGCGCTTCGACACCACGGCGGGGGGGGTGGCCTGCGTGCGCTGCCGGCCGGCGGGGCGGGTGATCGACCCCGCGTCGCGGGCGGAGCTGCACGGGATGGTGCGCGGCGCCACGCCGGGGCGGACGCTGGCCAACCCCCGCCTGCAGCGCGCGCTCCTGCGCGTGTTCCTGCTGACGCACGTGGCGCACGACCGCGCCTTTCGCTCGCTGGAGCTGTTCCTGGACGAGATGCGCGCGTCGCCGGTGCTGGGCGGGGGCGAGGGGGACGGTGGGGAGGGGGATGGCGGCGAGGCGGGCGGGCTGGGCGCGTAGGCGGCGGAATCTTTGGGGTGCGGGCGGGGTACTGCGCGCGTCCACCGGGCTTCCGTTTCGCCGCCGCGGCTTGCTTGACCCGTGCTGGAAGCGGCGGATATACTGAGGCCAGATCGGCACTTGCGCTCACGCTCTCTTCCCGGGGCTCCAGGAGGCAGATGGGACGGTAACCGCATGAACAGAGAGAGGTGGTGATGCTTCGCGCCCCGCCTGTTCTGCTCCTCCTGCTGGTGATCTACGGGTTTCTATCTCCCCCCGCGGCTCGGGCGCAGGACCCCAACGGAGGCAACCCGGCCGTCGCGCAGAGGGGCTTCCGCCTGGAGCAGAACTATCCGAACCCGGCGAACCCGGAAACCTACATCCCGTTCTACCTCGAGGAGGGCCTGTTCCAGAGTGGAGACACGAAGGTGGTCTCCATCCGGATCGTGAACATCTTTCGTCAGCTCGTCGCGATCCCGAAAGCCGTGGGGCATCCCCGCGGGCGGGACGTGCCGGTGAACAACCTCCGCTACACCGAGCCCGGCCGTAAGGTGAGCTACTGGGACGGCCGCGACCTGAACGGCAGGCCGGTGCCCACGGGCGTGTACTACTGCGAGCTGGTGGTGGACGGAAGGAGCGACTACTTCCGCGTCACCGTGATCCAGCCCAGGCGGCGGAGCAGGTTCCCGATCCCCTTCATCCGCAGGGGCGAGTGAGGCCGGTTCGATCCACAGCGATCGGGCCGGCTTCTTCGTTTTCGCCCCCAAGCACTCGCGGTTCATCGACACCGTGCACGAACCCGGCGGGTCGTGTACCCAGCTTCAGCGTGCGCCTGTGGATCAGTTTTTTTGAAAGTGGACACCCCCGCTCATCCTGCCTGAATCAGCGGTCCACGAGGTCGATTCAGTCGATGTGCCCGCGTCCGCCTCGGACGTCAGCCCGGAGAGTCGCGCGGTCCAGGGCAATCGTGTGCGCCGAGTCTCACGAACTGCGTTGATCAGGGGCGATCGAGCACGCTGGACCCCCGGTGCGCGGGGGATAGACATCGATGGACTGCGCGACTGCACCTGCGCCACTGGAGCGGATCGTTCCCTGCTTCACCCGATCCCACCATCCCCGCCTCGCTCCAGCGCCACCCACCGCATGGGATCCAGCATGGTGATGCGAGCTGCATCTCGCCCGCTTGGGGAGAAGCGTGCTCGATCGCACTGAGCTCACGGCGTGCTCGATATCCCCCTGATCAACGCAGTTGGCGAAGCCCGACGCGCGCCAGGTGTCTGCCACGGCGACGCGTTCGATTCGGCCTCGGCGAGGACCACCGCAGCGCAGCGACGACGTAGATGGCGAAGAACACTCCTCGAAACGATCGAAATCCCGCAGTGGTGTCCACTTTCAAAAATTTCGATCCACAGCGCACGCTGAGGCTTCGGCACCGCGGCCGCCGGCGCTGGTGCTTACGAGATCGGCTGGTGGGTCGAGGAGCGCGGGACGGCGCGGGGGGCACCTGCTGGCAATCGAACGCGTGGGTGTGCCACGTCTCGGGAGCGGACGGTAGACGAAAGCGCCCCTGGGCCGCTGTGGCCCCGGGGCGCTTCGGAATCGCCGGTCCGGCGTCCGTCTAACGGGCGGTGACGAGCTGGCCGTTGCGGACCACGCCGACCGCGACCTCCTTGCCGACGACGTCGCCGTTCGGGTCGAACTGGATGGTGCCGGAGACGCCCTCGAACCTGGCGTTGCCGCGGCCCACCCGCGCCACGTAGTCGCGGAGTTGGCGGCGCCCGGTGCCCGAGCTCTGGATGGCGTCCTTGAGCAGGTAGATCACGTCGTAGGTCATCGCCCCGCGGTGGTCGGGTGCCTCGCGGAAGCGCTCGCGGTAGCGCTGCACGAACTGCTGCGCCTTGTCGGAGCGGCGGTCGGGAAGGAAGGCCGAGCTCACGAACACGCCCTCGGCCACCGGGCCCCCGTCCTTGACCCCCGTGAGCCCGTCGGCGCCCAGGATCGGGCCGCTGAAGCCCAGCCGGCGCGCCGCCGCGATGATCTTGAGCCCCGCGTTGGCCTGCCCGCCGATCACCAGCGCGTCGGCGCCGCGGGCGATGGCGCGCTGCAGGTACGGGTCGAGGGTGGTCGGCGCGACGTAGACGCTGTCGAGGTACGGGTCGTTGCTGACCACCGTGCCCCCCGCGCGGGTGAAGGCGTCGCGGAAGGTGGAGGCCACCCCCCGGCCGTAGTCGTCGTCGGCGTAGAGCACGGCGGCGCGGCGGCGGCCGAGCTGCTGCGCGGTGCGCGCCAGCACCGGCGAGAACTCCAGGTCGGTGGGGCAGACGCGGAAGGTCCAGTCGCCGGCGGTGGTGAGCCGCGGGCTGCTGGAGGCGGGCGAGATCTGCAGCACCGGGTCGCCGGGGACGCTGTCGCTCTCCTCGCCGTTGTAGATGGGGGCGGCCTCCAGCGAGGTGCTGGAGTTCACGTGGCCCACCACCGCCACCACCGCCGGGTTGCCGCGCAGCCGCCGCGCCACCTCGATCGCCTTGCCCGCGTCGGCCTCGTCGTCGCCCCACTCCACGCGCAGCTGGCGGCCGTCGATCCCGCCGGCGCGGTTGATCTCGTCCACCGCCATCTGCGCGGCCAGCTTCATGGAGCGGCCGTTGGCCTTCTCGAGCGGGCCGGCCACGCCGATCACGATGGCGTCGCCCGAGCCCCCGCGGCACCCCGCGAGCGAGGCGGCGCAGAGCAGCAGGGAAAGGAACGTGTTGCGGATCTTCATCATCGGGTCGTGTCGCCGGTGGCGCGACGCGCGCGCTCCGGCCGAGGGTCGGGGAGCCGCCGCGGTCGCGGCGGGTGGGGCGAGCCGGCCCGGAGGGGGCCGGGTACGGCTTCGGGATCCGTCCGTCCGGACGTTTCCCGCCGGGTCATGCGTCGCGCGGCGGCCCCTCCACCCGGCCGCGCACCTCGCCCAGCCAGCCCGGCTCGGGGAGGCCGGCGGTGCGGTAGGCGTCGCCCAGGCTCTTCACCAGCAGCTCCAGGGTGTGCCGCTGCCGCGGGGGCGCCACGTCGTGCATCAGCACCTGCAGGATGGCCAGCGCCGAGTCGCCGGTGAGCGCGGCGAGTCGCCGTCCGGGGCCGTGCAGCACGTACCAGCGCTCCAGCTTGCGCCGCGTGGCGCTGTACGGCCGCGCGCCGTCCACGAAGCGCTGCAGGCCGGTGGGGCTCATCCCCACCTGTCGCGAAAGGTGGCGAAGGGGCTGGGTGGCCGCCTCGGCGAGCAGCGCCCGCCTCAACACCGCGACCGTGAGAGCCGCACTGCTCGACGCCATTGACGCGCGGGTGACGGGGAGCTATACTTCGCTCCGTCCACTTTGTCCACTTGTGCTGGAGGCTTCAGCCAAACAGTAGGACGACGGGAGGGGCCGCGTCAAGGCCGCGGCGCTGTGCCCCTTCGCAACCGTTCACGCGCGCGCCGCGGGGCGCGCGCCGAGCGACGGAGCCGACCATGAAGGCCGCGAGAAGACGAAAAGCAACCCCCCGGGCGCGTGTCTCACGCCGTAACGCCACCCGGCGGTGGTGCATCCCGCCCGCCCTGATGCACGAGCCCGACGAGCTGCTGGAGGGGTCGCAGCTCTTCGAGGAGCTGCCGGGGCAGGTGGGGCTGGTGCTCTGGCAGTCGCTGCGCGACGTGACGCTGTGGGCCTCGGTCCCCGATGAGCGCCGCGACGGGCTGTTCACCCGGGAGGCGGCCAACCGGCGGCTGATCGAGCTGCTGGCGTCGGGCGCCGAGCCGGCGCTGGAGGTGTCGCTCACCACGCTGGCGGCGCTGGTGGGCGCCCCCGCGGCGGCGAGCCCCGACATCATCAGCCTGGTGTGCCTGCAGGTGTCGCAGTGGGCCGAGGCGCGCGGGGCGATGGCCACCGCCATGGTCTACGCGCAGGCGGCCGCGCTCACCTGCCCCGAGGAGCCGGGGCCCGCGCTGGCCGCGGGGAGCCTGGCGCTGCGCTGGCGGCGCAGCGCGCGCGCCGAGACCTGGCTGCGGCGCAGCATCGGCCTCGCCCGGCGCAAGCACGACTGGGGGCCGTATTCCGAGGCGTACGTGGAGCTGGGCGTGCTGTACGCGCGGCGCGGCCAGCCCGGGCCGGCGCACCGCTACTACGTGCAGGGGCTCCGCGCGGCCCGGCGCCACGGGATGATCCAGGTGCGCGGCTCGGCGCTCCACGGGATGCTGCTGCTGGCGATGGAGTCGGCCGCGCTCGACGACGCGGAGCGCTACGGCCGGGCGGCGATGCGGGCGTACGGCCGCGGGCACGCGCGCCTTCCCGAGCTGGTGCACGACATGGCGTACCTGGCGGTGCGGCGCGAGCAGTACGCGCGGGCGATCCCCATGCTGAAGAAGCTGCTCCCCACGCGGGTGGAGCCGGTGGAGCGCGCGACCACGCTCTCCATCCTCTCGCGCGCCGCGGCGGGCGTGGGCGACCGGCCGCTGTACGAGGAGAGCTGGATGGACGCGTGGACGCTGATCAACCGGCGCCCCGGGCACGAGGAGAAGCACTCGCGCGCGCTGCTGGAGCTGGCGCGCGCCTCCACCGCCATCGGCGACTGGCCGCACGTGGAGCAGGCGGTGCGGCTGGCCACCGACTCCATGTCGCGGCACCGCGAGCCCATAATCGCCGCGCAGGTGGAGGAGCTCGCCGCCGCCATCCGCGCGCGGCGGGTGGGCGACTACTGAGCGCGGCGGGTCGAAGCGACACGACAGCACGAAAAGCCGCGACGACGGCATCCCGTCCCCGCGGCGGCGGTGGATCGAACGATGAGCACGGCCCACGATGAAGCGGGCGGCAACCCCGGGCCGCCCGAGCCGACAGAATCCCATCCCTCGATCAATCCCAATCCCACCCCACCCCAGCCCCCGCACTCCCCGGCGACCCATCATCCTCCCGAAAATTCCCTCAGAGCTGATTTCAGAGCACTCCCGGTTTCACGCAGAGTCAGCAGAGTCAGCAGAGACAACTCCAGCAGTTCCACTGACTCTGCTGACTCTATTTTTTCTCTGAACGAGGCTGAGCAAAGGGTATCACACCCCTTTCCAGGGCATCGTTCTCGTTCCAACGGCGAAGGAATCTCACGCAGAGCAGCAGAGGAGCTTCGTCGCACCAAAAAGTTCTCCGCTTCTCTGCTGCTCTGCGTGAGAAATTTTCCGGGGCCAAGTCCAGAACGAGTCTCTGCAAGAGGGTATCAGTCCGGATCCTCGCACCGCTTGCGCACCTCGCTTCCGCTGCGCCGCAGCACGCCCGCGTCGTTCTTCCGGTAGACCACCCGGAGCACCCGGCGGCAGATGTCGGTGGGCCACTTGCGGCGGTCGGTGGCGTAGCTGGTGACGGTCACCACCATCTCGCGGCTGTCGGCCTTCACCAGGTTCAGGTGAAGCAGCACGCCGTAGCCGCGCACCCAGCGGCCGCCGGCGAACCCCGCCATCGCCTCGGGGCTGGCGGCCACCGTGCCGGTGTCCTGGATCACCAGCGCGTGCTGCGGGCGCTCCACCCGCTGCGCGGCGGGGTTGGCGATGCGGGCGAACAGGGTGTCGTGGTTGGCGGTCTCGCCGGTGACCTGCCAGCTCCCGCTGGCGAACGACTTCACGTCGATCCACAGCGGCCCCTCGGGGCGCTTGGGGCCGATGTTCTGGCGGGCGTCCGCATCGGCGAAGCGCACCAGGTCGGGGAGGATCGAGTGGAAATCGGCGGCGGTGTACTCGCGGCCGCCGCAGGCGGCCAGCGGAACCAGCGCCAGCAGGGCGAACAGGAACGGGCGGACGCGCGTCATCACGTCTTTCGGAAACGGGGTCGGGTGTGCGGGCGGGCGGCCGTGCCCGCCCCGAAGTGGATACAGCGCCGCGCGCCGCGGCGCAACCGGCGCCCTCCCGCGCGGCGGGCGCAGGCGATACAATCCCCCGCTGGCGCAGGTTCCCCGAGAGCAGCGAAAAGACGCATCGATGAAGTTCTGGAGGCTCACCCCCCGGCACGACACCCTCTGGTGGTGCGTGGACGGCAAGGACCCCTGGTCGCCCTTCGCCGAGCGCGCCTTCGGCTTCGTGGTGCGCGCGCCCGACGCCGAGCAGGCGCGCTGGCTGGCGCACGAGGCCGGCGGCAGGGAGAACGGCCACGTGGACGGCGTGGCGCCCTGGCTCGACGCCAACTACAGCACCTGCGAGGAGCTGCGCGACGACGGCAACGCGGAGGTGCTGCTGGTCAACTTCCGCCACTGAGCGCGTCTCCTGGCCTACGGACGAGCACAGAAACGGCTAACTGCTTACGGCCGGTGGGCGTGTCCCCGCTGCGCGGGGCCGGGCTGCGCGCTGCGTAGGGCACGATACAACTGTGCCCAACGCAGCCGGGCCCGCGGCGGCCCGCCCGGGGCTTCGTCTCGCCGGAGACGGCGGCGCGGGCGGGCCGCCGCGTTCCCGGCCCTCCGGGCGCGCATCCCTCACGCGTCGGCGCCTTTCCGCGCGCACCGGCGCGTCCGACGTGACGGCTCCACGGGCCCCGTCGCGTGCCCCATCGCCTCGGCAACATCGACGCCCGTAGTCCGCGAAGGCGCCGCGAAGGCGGACTTCGTGTAGTCGTTGCCGCGAATTCATTCGCCCCTGGATCCCCGCCGTCCCCCGAACGCCCCGCCTCCCCC
This sequence comes from Longimicrobium sp., assembly GCA_035630095.1. Lineage (GTDB taxonomy): Bacteria > Gemmatimonadota > Gemmatimonadetes > Longimicrobiales > Longimicrobiaceae > Longimicrobium. Next base: position 12,526 of record DASQLJ010000770.1, on the reverse strand, counting down.
GATTCTGACCCCGCACCACTCGCGACGACGTCCGCGCACGGACGCTTTGATCTTGTACCCTGAATCCCGCTGAAACTCTCCCGCGGCTCGCCTCGTAAAGCCCAACGTGGAGGCGGTGACCGTACCCGCCTCACGCGGACGGAAACGCGTCCGATCAACCGAGTACGAACTACGAGCCACAGGCCAGGGACATATGTTGGAGCAGATTCACGCCGCCGCCGAAAGCCAGCGCAGGACGCAGGTGATCGTCGCGCTCGGGATGGTGGCCTTCGCGACCTTCGCGCTCGCCGATGCCGCCCTCAGCGGATGGAGCTCGCTGGGCTCCGCGGGGATGCTGCTGGGCACCACCGGCGCCGCCATGCTGCAGTGGGCGCGGCACCGCGCCACCCTCCGCCCCAAGCGCCTGGCCTTCTGAGCCGCGCCGCGGGACGCGAAAACACGAAGGGACCCGGCAAGGCGCCGGGTCCCTTCGCGTATCCGTGTCTGACGCCGCGCGACGCTCAGGGCATGCGGCTCTGGCTGCCGTTGCCCAAGCCGAAGGTGGCGACCCAGCCGCCGCGGTCGAAGCCGTCCACCGAGCCGTCGTTGAGGCGCGCCACGCCCAGGTGGATCGGGCCCAGCGAGAGGCCGCCGCTGAGCAGCGTGCCGCTGTCGAGGTTGGTGGCCACCCCCACGCGGGCGGAGAGGAACGCCACGCGCTGCTGCACCCCCACGCCCAGGCTCTGGTCCCACAGCCCGCCCGTGCGCGACTCGCCCAGGTCGCCGCTGTAGCCGGCGGTGAGCAGCGTGCCCGTGCGCGGCTCGAAGGCGGCGCCGGCGCGCAGGGTGCGCGGCAGCTCGGTGTCCACCCCCAGGTCGTCGGCCAGCGCGCGGACGGCCGGAGTTGCGGAGCCCTCCACGTACGTGGCCTCGCTGGCGTCGTAGCGGTCGAGGATGTCCTGGATGTCGCCGTTCTCGTAGTCGGCGCTGGTGAGCACCACGTTCTTGGCCGTGCGGTCGCCGCCCCACTCGAAGGTGTTCAGCACGTTGCTCACCGACGCGCTGAAGGTGAGGTTCGGCATCGGCTGGAAGGCGGCGCCCAGGTCCAGCCCGAAGCCGCCGCCGCCCTCGTCCTTGATCCCCGCGTACGTCACCCGCAGGTCGGTGGGGATGCCCAGGGCGTTGCGCACGGTGTCCACGTCCACGATCCCCGAGCGCACCAGCCCGCCGCCGCGGTAGTAGTGCACCGTGGCGCCGGCGGTCAGCGCGCCGGTGAGGGAGACGGGGATGCGCCGCCCGTACGCCGCGGCGACGTCGATGTAGCTGGCGCGGAAGCCCTGCGTGAGCCGCGGGGTGATGTCGTAGCGCCCGAGCGCCGGCTGGAAGCCGAACAGCAGCAGGTCCACGAAGTCCTTCTGCAGCGTGTGGTTGCCCAGCGTGGTGTAGCCCACGCCGAAGGCGAACCGGCGGATCTGCGCCGCGAACACGGGCACCCGCACCTCGCCGCGCACGTCGGTGCCGGTCGAGGGGATCTCGTCGAGGATCTCCTGCTTGCGGGCGTCCGCCTGGTTGTTGTAGTCGGCCAGGTCCCTCACGTCGCCGATCCCCAGCCCCAGGATGTCGGCGCCCACCGACAGGGTGGGGACGCTGAAGCTCCAGTGCGAGGTGCCGGGGAGCCCCAGGTTGGCGGGGTTCTGCCAGACGCTCTCGGAGCCGCGGGCGGCGGCCACGTAGCCGTTGCCCAGCCCCAGCGCGCGCGGGGTGAGCGGCACCTGCGCCGCGGCGGGCGCGGCGGCCAGCACCGCGAGGGCGGCCAGCGAACGGACACGGTATCGATTCATGCGACTCTGACTGCGTGATGGTGGAGGAAAAGCCGAGACCGGCGCCGGCGGCGGACGTTTCGGCCACTGCGGTGTACAGACGGGTCCGCGGCGGCCCCCGTCACCGCGGGGAGGCCCGCGGCGCGCCCAAGATATCGGCCGCGGCGCGGCGGCGGAAGCGCGCCCGGCTTTCCCCGGGCGGGCGCAGCGGCTAGTTTTCAGCCGCCTCGACCCCTGAAATTCGCGACTCACAGGCAGTCAGACACGTTGCGCATAGATCACATCCGGAACTTCTGCATCGTCGCCCACATCGACCACGGGAAGAGCACCCTGGCCGACCGGCTGATCGAGTTCACGCGGACGCTCCAGCGGCGGGAGATGAAGGAACAGGTGCTCGACTCGATGGACATCGAGCGCGAGCGCGGCATCACCATCAAGCTCAACGCCGTGCGCATGGAGTACGCCGCGCCCGGTGGCAGGATCTACGAGCTGAACCTGATCGACACCCCCGGGCACGTCGACTTCACCTACGAGGTCTCGCGCTCGCTGGCCGCGTGCGAGGGGGCGATCCTGGTGGTGGACGCCAGCCAGGGGGTGCAGGCGCAGACGCTGTCCAACCTCTTCCTGGCGATGGACGCGGGGCTGGAGATCATCCCCGTGCTCAACAAGATCGACCTTCCCGGCGCCGAGCCCGAGCGGCGCCGCGCGGAGATCGTGGACCTGCTGGGCGTGGACCCCGACGAGGTGATCCTGGCCAGCGCCAAGGCGGGGATCGGGATCGAGGAGATCCTGGAGGCGATCGTGGCCCGCGTCCGCCCGCCCGAGGGCGACGCGGACGCGCCGGCGCGCGCGCTCATCTTCGACAGCTACTACGACAAGTACGTGGGCGCCGTCCCCAGCATCCGCGTGGTGGACGGGGTGTTCCGGCCGGGGATGCGCATCGCCTTCGGCAGCAACGACTCGGTCTACCCGGTGGACGAGGTCGGCTTCCTCCAGCTCGGCCGCTACCCGCTGAAGGAGCTGCGGCCGGGCGAGGTGGGCTACATCATCGCCGGCATCAAGCGCGTGCAGGACACGCGCTCGGGCGACACCATCCTGGACTCCACCAACCGGGCCTCGGAGCTGCTCCCCGGCTACCAGGAGGTGAAGCCGATGGTGTTCGCGGGGATCTACCCCACCGAGACCGAGCAGTACGAGGAGCTGCGCGACGCGCTGGCCAAGCTGCAGCTCAACGACGCCTCGCTCAGCTACGAGCCCGAGACCTCGCTGGCGCTGGGCTTCGGCTTCCGCTGCGGCTTCCTGGGGCTGCTGCACATGGAGATCATCCAGGAGCGCCTGGAGCGCGAGCACGACCTGGACCTGATCACCACCGTCCCCAACGTGAAGTACCACGTGGCGATGACGGACGGCGACGACCTGTGGATCGAGAGCCCCAGCACGCTGCCGGACCCCACCAAGATCGACGAGATCCGCGAGCCGTACGTCCGCGCGCGGATCATGACGCCGGCCGACTACATCGGCGCGGTCCAGAAGCTCTGCCACGAGCGCCGCGGCGAGTTCAAGGGGATGACCTATCCCGATCCCCAGCGGGTGGAGCTGTCGTACGACCTCCCCCTCGCCGAGATCGTCCTGGACTTCTACGACCGGCTGAAGAGCGCCACCCGCGGCTACGCCGCGCTCGACTACGAGTTCGCCGACTACAAGGCCAACCCGCTGGTGAAGCTCGACATGCTGATCAACGGCGACCCGGTCGACGCCTTCAGCGTGATCATCCACCGCGACAAGGCCTACGAGTACGGCCGCAACGTGAGCGAGAAGCTGCGCGAGCTGATCCCCCGGCAGATGTTCGACGTGGCGATCCAGGCGGCGATCGGCAACAAGATCATCGCCCGCGAGAGCATCAAGGCGATGCGGAAGAACGTGACCGCCAAGTGCTACGGCGGCGACATCAGCCGCAAGCGGAAGCTGCTGGAGAAGCAGAAGGAGGGGAAGAAGCGGATGAAGCAGGTGGGGACGGTGGAGATTCCGCAGGAAGCCTTCCTCGCGGTGCTGCAGGTGGGCGACTGATCTCTCCCGGGGTGCGGGGGTGTGCGCGCGGGGGTGCGGAATCGCGTCGCGCGCGCGTCCGCCCCGTGCTCCCGCGCCCGCGACGAAACACGCGCCGCACGGCCGTCGTAGACATCACCACCCTCCGCGCCTCCGCTTCGACACTCCGTGGTGGCGCCGCCCGGTGCCACCCCACCTCAGCACTCCGTTGACCGCATGACGCTGATCACCTGCCCGGATTGCCGGAGCGCGGTTCCGTCGCACGCCACGGCCTGCCCCCAGTGCGGGCGGCCGCTGCAGCCCGTTCCTCGCTTCGTGGAGACGCCGGCGGGGCCGGCGGCCGAGACGCCCCCGGGGTGGCCCGCCGAGCGCCCCGCGGCGATGGGGCCGGCGTACGGCCATCCCGCCGGGACGGCGCCGACGTACGGGCAGGCGCCGATGTACGGGCAGGCGCCGATGTACGGGCAGGCGGCGGGGATGGATCCGCGATACGACCCGCGGGAGGCGGCGCGGCGGTCGGCCGTGCAGCTGGTGTACGGGCTGTACGCGGGAAGCTTCCTTTTCAGCCCGCTGGGGATCGTGGCGCTGGTCCTGAGCTACACCCGCCGCGGCGAGGTGCGCGGAACCTGGTTTGAGACGCACTACGCGTGGGTGATCGACACCTTCTGGATGAGCATGGCGGTGAGCTTCGCCGGGGTGATGGCGGCCCTGGCGATGATGTTCCTCTTCATGCCGATGGGGATCCTGTCGTTCCTGGCGGTGGTGGCGGCCGCCATCGGCTTCCCCATCTACCGGCTGGTGGTGGGGTGGACGGCGCTCGGCGAGGGCCGCGCGCCGGTCGGCAGGATCGCGAGCCCGCGCTGGTGACGGCGAAGGGGCGCGCGCCGGCGAGCGCGTCGGTGATCTTCACCACCTACAACAGCCCGCGCGCGCTGGAGCTGGTGCTGTGGGGCTTCGCCGCGCAGACCCGGCGCGACGCGCAGGTCGTGGTGGCCGACGACGGCTCGGGCCCCGAGACGCGCGCGGTGATCGACCGGCTGCGCGGCGAGTCGGGGCTGGAGATCCTGCACGTCTGGCACCCGGACGACGGCTTCCGCAAGACGGAGATCCTGGACCGCGCCATCCTGGCCGCGCGCGGCGAGTACCTACTCTTCACCGACGGCGACTGCATCCCCCGCAACGACTTCGTGGCCACGCACCTGGCGCTGGCCCGGCGCGGGCGCTTCCTCTCCGGCGGCTACCTGAAGCTGCCGCGCGAGGTGAGCGAGGCGATCACCCCCGACGACGTGCGCGCCGGGCGCGTGGCCGACCCGGGCTGGCTGCGCGCCCACGGCTGGAAGCCCGGCCGGCGCGCGCTGCGGCTCACGCGGCTGCGCCCGCTGGCGGCGCTGCTGGACGTGGTGACGCCCACGCGGGCGACGTGGAACGGGCACAACGCCTCGTGCTGGCGCAGCGACCTGGTGGGCGTGAACGGCTACGACCTGGAGATGGCGTACGGCGGGCTGGACCGCGCGGTGGGCGAGTGCCTGGAGAACGCCGGCGTGCGCGGCCGGCAACTGCGCCACCGCGCCCCCGTGCTGCACCTGCACCACGAGCGCCCCTACGCCGACCCCGAGAAGTGGCGGATGAACCGCGAGCTGCGCCGGCGCATCCGCCGCGAGGGGATCACCCGCGCGCCGAGGGGGCTGGCCGAGCTGCAGCCCGACCCCACGCTTCGAATCGACCCCGCACCCCTCCCGCAGGAGACGCGATGACCCCCGGAACGGCCGAGAAGCGCTGGATAGCAGGGGTGGACCTGGGCGGCACCAACATCGTGGTGGGGCTGATCCCCATCGAGGGCGGCGACGTGATCGGCATGCGCACGCAGCCCACGGATGCCACGCGCGGCGCCAAGTACGTGGTGGACCGCATGGTCGCCATGGTGGAGGAGGCGATCTGCGACGTCACCGCCAGCCACGGCACCACGCGCGACGCCGTGGCGGGCGTGGGCATCGGCTCGCCCGGGCCGCTCGATCGCAAGACGGGGACGGTGATCAACACGCCCAACCTGGGGTGGCGCAACTTTCCGCTGCGCGACCTGCTCGCCAACGCGCTGCGGCTCCCCGCCACGCTCGACAACGACGCCAACTGCGCCACCTACGGCGAGTGGTGGCTGGGCGCCGGCCGGGGCACGCAGACGCTGGTGGGCCTCACGCTGGGCACGGGGATCGGCGGCGGGATCGTGCTGAACGGCGACATCTTCCACGGCTGCAGCGACGTGGCCGGCGAGATCGGCCACATGACCATCGACAGCAACGGCCGGCGCTGCAAGTGCGGCAACTACGGGTGCCTGGAGCAGTACGCCAGCGGCCCCGCCATCGCCACGCGCGCCATGGAGGGGCTGGAGGCGGGCTCCCCGTCGATGCTGGTGGAGATGGTGAACGGCAAGCTCGAGGACATCACCGCCGCGCTGGTCTACGAGGCGAGCGTGAGCGGCGACCCGTACGCCAACGAGGTGATGAAGGACACCGCCAAGTTCCTGGGCGCCGGCGTGGCCAGCATCATCAACATCCTCAACCCCGAGATGGTGGTGATCGCGGGCGGCGTGACGCGCGCCGGCGAGCACCTCTTCGAGCCCCTCCGCGCCGAGGTGCGCAAGCGCGCCTTCCGCAGCGCGCAGGAGTGCTGCCAGATCGTCTCCGGGCAGCTTCCCGGGACGGCGGGTGTGGTGGGCGCGGCGGCGGTGTTCAAGAAGGAGAATTACGGGAACGTTTGAGGCCGGTGCGGAACAGGTGCGTGGGAACAGGGCGTCCGAACAGGTGCGCTAAAAGCCTGATCCAGCACGCCGTTCCGGAGATTTCGCTTCCACACAAAACCAGGCGTTCAGCGAAGATGCCGCCGCCGCTACCTCTCCCGGAACGGGAGAGGTGGACGCCCTCAGGCGGCCGGAGAGGGCGCCGCGCAGCCGCCCACGCGCTCGCCTGAGTCGACACGCATCCCCCGGCGCGATTCCCGCAGAGTCCTCATCTCGTCGCAAGCGCGAACATCGCCTCAGCACCGGCGCGCCCACGCTTCCGACGCACGCTCAGACGCACACGCGCACCGGCCCGTCTTCCTCTCGCGAGCATCCCGTTTGCCCCGTCGCCTCGGCATCATCGGCACCTTCGTGTGGGACACCGTCTGGACGCTGGCCGACCAGGCGGCGGGGCGGCCGTTCGAAACGTGGGGTGGTGTGTCGTTCTCCATCGCCTCCGCCGCCGCCACGCGGCCGGAGGGGTGGGAGATCGTCCCCATCGCGCACGTCGGGCGGGACCTGCTGGACGGCGTGCACGCGCACCTCGACACGGTGGACGGGATCGGCTCGCGCGGCGGGATCGTGGCGGTGGAGCAGCCGAACAACCGCGTGGAGCTGGTCTACACCGACGAGGCGAGGCGCGGTGAAAGCATGCGCGGCGGGGTGCCGGGGTGGACGTGGGACGAGCTGGCGCCGCACCTGGAAGGCCTGGACGCGCTGTACGTCAACTTCCTCTCCGGCTGGGAGCTGGACCTGCCCACGGCGCGGCACCTGCGTAACCTTCCGATACCCGTCTACGCCGACCTGCACTCGCTCTTCCTGGGGCCCCCGCGCCCCGACGGACCGCGCGAGCCGCGCCGGCTGCCGGACGCGGACGAGTGGCTGCGCTGCTTCCGCGCCGTGCAGGTGAACGAAGAGGAGTACGAATTGCTGATGGGAGAACGGCTGCCGCCCGGCGAACTGCCCTCGCCCCTGCACGCGTACGGCGTCGAGGCCGCGTTCGTGACGCTGGCGGGCGCGGGCGCGGCCTTCTCCGCGAGCGACGCGTTCTCCGGACCGGACGGGTCGATGACGGAGACGCACGGCGGCTGCGTGCCCGCCTCGCTGGTGGTGGAGGGGGGCGATCCAACGGGGTGCGGCGACGTGTGGGGGGCGGCGGTGTTCTGCGGTCTGCTGGGCGGGCTGCCGCCGCGCGGCGCGGTGGAGCGCGCCAACGCCGTGGCCGCCGCCAAGCTGCGGCACCGCGGGGGGAGCGGGCTATTCGAGCACCTGCGCGCGCGCCGCGGCGAGTGGACGTGCGCGGGGGTGGACGGATGAGCCGCGCGCGCGCATCGTACCCTCGTGTTCTCGGGACCCGGAATCGTGGTACCGAAGAAATGAACCGTCCAGGAGCCAGCATCATGCGCCGCGTTCTCCCGATCTTCCTCCTGCTCCTGCCCCTGGCCAGCGGGTGCGTGTACCGCCGCACCCTCTACAGCCCCGTGCTCCTGGAGGAGAGCGGGTTGGAGGCGCCGGCCCACCGGTTCGCGATGATCCGCGCGGTCACCGTGTTCCCGCTCCTGGGCCGCCAGTGGGACCTGAACCTGAGCGTGCCCTCGGCGATGGTGAAGGAGGGGACGGAGGTGCGGGTCCCCGCGACCGGCGTGCACGCCAGCTTCAGCGAGTGGCGGAAGCCGGACCGCGTGGCGGCCCCGGTCACCGGCCGTATCCGTTTCGTGCGCGTGCTCCCCGAAGCCATCCAGGCCGAGGTGGACCTCCGCGCCGACGTCCCGTCGAAGTGGACGCTGCGCAGGGTGATGTGGTTCCGCTACTCGCCCCAGGCCGCCAAGGAGATGCCCTGGCTCCGCGATTCGGACGACGACGATGATGATTACGATGACGACGACCGCAAGCGGCGGTAGCGGGCGCGATCACGTCCGTCGGCGTCGCGCCTGATCCGGCGGCCGGGCATGGATGCCCCGGCCGCCGGTGTGCTCTCGGCCTTTCGGCGACATCCCAGCTCTCGGGACCAAACTCCCGGCGATGTCATCCTGAGGCCGACCCCGCCTGACTATTCCTCCCGCTAAACCTTGCAGGCCGAAGGATCTATGACATGTTGAAGCGACACCCTGGAGGTAGCGCTCCGTCGATTTTAGATCCTTCGGGCTGCGGCCACTGGTGTAGCCTCGGCGCTGCGTGGTCGCCCTCAGGATGACACGGGTGCGACGCGGAATGTCCGCCGATCCGCGGTGCCGGCCGTCGTATCGCCCCAACCTCCAGTACCTTCCACACCGAACACTTTCCGATTCCAATCCCCGGACGTAGTTTGCCGCCCATGCCCATGCACAGGAGCGCGCGCCCGTGACGCGCGTGGTATCGGTCGCACAGACCCTCAACGACGACGCCTTCGAGGCGCTTCTGGCCGAAGCCGCCGACGCGGGCGACGAGAAGCTGCTCTTCGACGCGCGGCACGTGCGCTTCGCCGATCCGTACGGGATGACCGGGCTGCTGGCGCTCGGCACCTACATCGGCGAGACCGGCGGCCGGCCGATGCTGCAGCTCCCGCAGTCGTCCGACGTGCTCCGCTACTTCGCGGGGATCGGCTTCCTGGCCGCCGCTCAGGCGGTGTTCGAGATGGGCGACACGCCGCGGGCGCGCCCGGCGGGCGAGGGGAGCGTGCTCCTCCCCATCACCGTGATCGGCAGCCACGAGGACGTGCACGGCGTGGTGGACGAGCTGAACGAGGGCCGCGTCTCCGCGCTCCTCGCCGAGCAGCTCGGCTACTCGCGCGCCGACGCCATCGCCTTCAGCATGCTGCTGAGCGAGGTGTCGCAGAACATCATCGAGCACGCCGACGCGCCGGGGTGGGTGGGGATCCAGGTGTACAACTGGGCCCGACGCCTGGGACGGAAAGTCGCGGTGATCGCGGTGATGGACCTGGGGATCGGCTTCAAGGGGAGCCTGGAGCGCGAGCACGCCGCGCGCTTCGGCGACCGCTGGGGCGACGCCACCGCGCTCGAGGCCGCGTTCATCCACGGCACCACGCGCTTCCGCGACCCGGGCCGCGGGCAGGGGCTCAAGCAGATCCGCAAGAAGGTGGGGCGCTGGGGGGGGAAGATCGCCATCCGCAGCGGCACCGCGCTGATCGCCGACGTCCCCGAGTGGGACGACGCCGTGCCGCTGGAGACGGGGCTCCCGTACTTCCCCGGCGCGCAGATCGAGATCATCCTCCCCGCGCGCGAGCCGGCCCCGCCCGCGCCGCCCAAGCCGGCCCCCGGCGCGCGCGTGGGCGCCGCCGGCCCGCCGCGCCGCCCGCCGCCGGGCTGAGCCGCCGGGCCGCGGCCGACGTCACGCAGCCTCGTATTCCGCGCATCCGAATCCACCGAACAGAGGGAAAGACCTCGCCATGAAGACCGTCACCTTCGAGACCAACAAGGGCTCCTTCACCGCCGAGCTGTACCCCGACGAGGCGCCCGGCACGGTGGACAACTTCGAGAAGCTGGTCAGGAGCGGCTTCTACGACGGGATCGTCTTCCACCGCGTGATCCCCGACTTCGTGGTGCAGGGCGGCGACCCGCTCACCAAGGAGCTGCCGATGGACCACCCGCGCATCGGCACGGGCGGCCCGGGGCACAAGATCAAGTGCGAGACGCAGGGGAACCCGCACCGCCACGAAGAGGGCTCGCTGTCGATGGCGCACGCCGGGAAGGACACCGGCGGGAGCCAGTTTTTCATCGTGCTGAGCGAGGGCAACACGCGGCACCTGAACGGGGTGCACACCGTGTTCGGCAAGGTGACCCAGGGGATCGAAGTGGTGCGGACGCTCGCGAAGGGCGACCGGATGGACCGGGTGACCGCCGCCGACTCCGGCGCCTGAGCGTGCTCGCCGTCCCGGCCCTCCACCTCGGGTTTCGCATGCCACTGCCGCGCCGCTCCGTGACCGAGCTGTTCAGCAACCTGGTGACGCGCCCCACCGGGCGCGCCATCCGCAGCGGCGTGGAAAGCCAGCTCGCCGAGATGGACGGGCCCGCCAGCGACGGGTGCCTGTCGATCCTCGACTTCACCCAGGTGCGCGTGCTCGACTACTCGTGCGCCGACGAGATCGTGGCCAAGCTGCTGCTGCGCTTCAGCGGCGACGAGCGGCCCTCGGAGTCGTACTTCGTGGTCCGCGGCGTTCAGGAGCACCACGAGGAGGCGATCGAGGCGGTGCTGGAGCGGCACAACCTGCTGCTGGTGGCGCGCGACGACGAGGGCTCGATCAAGCTGCTGGGCACCGCCAACCCGCTGCACCGCGCCGCGTGGGAGTGCCTGGTGCGCCGCGGCCGCGCCGGCGCCGCCGAGGTGGCCGCCGACACCGGCCTCTCGCCCGACGCGGCCGAGAGCACGCTGGGGAGCCTGCTGGCGCACCGCGTGGCCACGCGCTACCCCGACGGCACGGTGGCGCCGCTCTCCGCACTGCTGGAGGACTAGAGGATGGAGCACCGAGGACCGAGCACCCGCGCGGTGCACGCCGGCGAGGGCCCGCGGGGGCTGAACGAGCCGGTGGTGAACCCGATCGTGCTGAGCACCACCTTCTTCAGCGAGCCCGACGGGCGGGGGGAGCTCCTCTACCAGCGCTACGGCAACGGCCCCAACCACGTGCGGGTGGAGGAGCGCCTGGCCGCGCTGGAGGGCGCCGAGGCGGCGATCGTGCTGGCCAGCGGGATGGCGGCGATGTCGTGCGCGGTGATCTCCGTCGTCTCCGCGGGCGACCACGTGGTGGCGACCGACGCCATCTACGGGGGCACCCGCGCGCTGCTGGAGAAGGAGCTCCCGCGCTTCGGGATCGAGGCCACCTTCGTCGACTTCTCCGCCGACGGGTGGGAGGGCGCGTTTCGCCCCACGACGAAGCTGGTGATCGGCGAGAGCCCGTCGAACCCGCTGGTGCGCGTGCTGGACCTGCGCCCGATCGCCGACGAGGCGCACCGGCGCGGCGCGGTGCTGCTGGTGGACTCCACCTTCGCCTCGCCGGTGAACTCGCGCCCGCTGGAGCACGGCGCCGACCTGGTGATGCACAGCGCCACCAAGTACCTGGGCGGCCACACCGACGTGACGGCCGGCGTGATCGCCGGCGGCGCGCGGCTGGTGGACGCGGTGCGCGACCGCGCGAAGGTGTGGGGGCCGGTGCTGGACCCGCACGCGGTGTGGCTGCTGGAGCGGGGGATCAAGACGCTGGCGGTGCGGATGGAGCGCCACAACCGCAACGGGATCGCCGTGGCCGAGTGGGGCGAGCGGCACCCGGGGATCGCCCGCGTGCACCATCCCTCGCTCCCGTCGCACCCCGACCACGCCATCGCCCGGCGCGTGCTGGGCGGCTTCGGCGGGATGATGGGGCTGGAGATCGCCGGCGGGGGCGACGCGGCGGCGCTTTTCGTCCGTGCGCTGAAGCTGGCCAAGCTGGCGCCGTCGCTGGGCGGCGTGGAGACGCTGGTGAGCGAGCCCCGCTACACCTCGCACTCCGCGATGACGCGCGAGCGCCGCGAGGCCAATGGCATCCGCGACGGCTTCGTGCGCGTGTCGCTCGGCATCGAGGACGCCGAGGACATCATCGCCGACTTCGAGCAGGCGCTGGAGGCCGTCGGCGCTGGCGTGGAGGCGGAGGACAGCGCTCCGCGGGAGATGGCGGCGGACTGAGGCGGGGCCCCCACCCCCCGGCTCGCCAAGGCTCGCCGACCCCTCCCCCAAAACCGACTGGAAAACCGACTGGGGGAGGGGTCGCGCGTACAGGGCAGCGAGCGCGGCGTGGGTCGGCCATCGGGTGCGCCGACTTCGGACGACCGAAGCGGAGTGAGAGCCTGGGGATCGAGCCGCGATGCTGTCTCCGGGCACGGAGAGCCTCGCGCAGTTTGCGAGGCTTTTCGTAGTTGTTGCTGCGGCTTCAGCCGCCGGT
>DASQLJ010000769.1:0-2090 GCA_035630095.1 Longimicrobium sp. | reverse complement strand
TATACGCGGACATGGGCGGGGATGTCGTCCCGTCCAATCAGATCCGCGTGGATGTGACGACCGGACCGGTACCCACCGCCCCGTTGAATTTCTCGGGGACCGTGAACGGCAGTCTCGTCAACCTGACCTGGAGTCCACCCGCGAACGCGGGCGTGGCCCCCGTGCAGACCTACGTCATCGAGGCGGGCAGCCAGCCAGGCTTGTCAGACATCGCGAACTTTCTGACTGGCACTCCAACGCCTGGATACGCGGCGGTGGTCCCGAATGGGAACTACTACGTGCGTGTGCGCGCCAGCTGCGCGTCGGGCCTGGGCCCACCCACCCCCGACGTGCGCATCATCGTCGGACCGCCACCTCCGGGCGCGCCGACCCTGAGTGGCGGAGCCACGGGGCCCGGTGGTGTGGTGCTGACGTGGACAGCGGCGCCGGCCCCGGGCGCGCCGGTGACCGGGTATCAGCTTCACGCTGGCTCCGGGCCGGGGCTCAGCAACATCGCCGTGTTGCCATTGCAGCAGCTTGGCTATGCGGCCGCGGACGTTCCCCCGGGCACGTACTACGTGCGAGTGGTCGGGCTCAGCAGCCAGGGGCCTGGCGAACCTTCCAACGAACTGGTCGTGGTAATTCCTTGAGAGTGGCCTGATGATCGACTCGCACTGTCATATCGCTGGCGAAGAATTCGCCAGCGATCTTCCCGCCGTCGTCGAGCGCGCTCGGGCGGCGGGACTTTCGAGTGCACTCGTCATCCTCGCGGCCGACAGCGACGACGAGATCGCGCAGTGGGAGCGCGTCCACGAACTCTGGCCGGAGACTCGGGCGGCCGTGGGCGTGCATCCCCATCATGCGCACCACTTCGCGTCCGCCCCTGACGAGGCCGCGCGACTGGTGGAGCGTCGGCTCGCTTCGCTGCCGCAGGCCAGGGCGATCGGTGAAATCGGCCTCGACTATCACTACGACTTCTCCCCGCGCGAGGTGCAGCAGGCGGTGTTCCGCGCGCAGTTGCGTGTCGCGCGCGAACGGCAACTGCCGGTCGTGATCCACACCCGCGAGGCGGAGGAGGACACGTTGAGCATCCTTGGGGAGTCGGGCCGCGTCGATACGGAAGGGGTGTTCCACTGCTTCTCGGGGAACCCTGCCGCCGCGGCTCGCGCGCTGCGAACTGGCTACTATCTCTCGATCCCGGGCATCGTCTCGTTCCCCAAGGCACGGGAGTTGCGGGACGCGGTGGCCGGAGTACCGCTGGATCGGCTGCTGGTCGAGACCGACAGCCCTTATCTGGCCCCGGCGCCGTTTCGCGGCAAGAGAAATGAACCGGCCTATGTGGCGCGGGTGGTGGCCGTCGTGGCCGAGACGCGTGGGATGGCGCCGGCGGAGGTGGGTGAAATCGTTTCAGCGAACTTCCGCCGGCTGTTTCGCCCGTAGCGCCCGCAAAGCTCAGCGTTGCAATGATTAACGGGCATCGCACGCGTTGACACCAGCAAGTGCCCTATGGTGAGATTGACGAGCTTGTCCAACGCTCTCCCGAAGACCCAGGCGGACTTGATTCAGTTGTTCGAACCCGTGCGGGCGGACCTCGAGGCCGTGGAGCGCGAGTACGAGCGGCAAGTCCAGTCACAGGTCCACGTCATCCCCGAGATCGGCGCGTACATCCAGAAAAGCGGCGGCAAGCGCGTACGCCCGGCCGTGCTGCTCATGGCCGCCCGTTTGTGCGGCTACACAGGGCCTCACGCGGTGCTCAACGCCGCTGTCGTCGAATTCATCCACACGGCCACCCTGGTGCACGACGACATCATCGACGATGCGGATGTGCGGCGCGGACGGAAGGCGGTGCACTCGAACTGGGGAAACGACGTCACCGTCCTCGCGGGAGACTTCCTCTACATCAAGTCGATGGCGATGGCGCTCACGCAGGAGACCCTGGATGTCGTCCGCATGCTGTGCGACGTCACGCTGCGCATGATCGAAGGCGAAATCTACCAGCTGACCAAGAACGGCGTCGTGGAACTCTCCGAATCCGAGCACTTCGAGATCATCCACCGCAAGACGGCGTTCCTGTTTGGCGGCTGCGCCGAAATCGGCGGCATGCTCGGCGA
>DASQLJ010000768.1:0-12895 GCA_035630095.1 Longimicrobium sp. | reverse complement strand
GGGGGGGCGGCTGCGCCGCGGGGACCCCCCTCCCCCGGCCCCTCCCCCACACGTGGGGAGGGGTGGGGGGAGGGGAGAACTTCGTCGCGCGACGCCGGTTCCTAGTGCGTGCCTAGCGGCGCACCCAGCGGTCCAGGTTGGGGAGCACGTCGCACGCCCGGGTCAGCACCTCCTCAGGATATCCCAATGCGCGCTTGATGGCGATGTCGCGCTGCAGGGTGTTCTTCTCGCGCTCCAGCGACATCACGCGCTGGCGGCCGAGCTGGCGCACGTAGTACAGCGAGTTCGTCGGCACCGGCCAGTCGCTTCCGTGCAGCGTGCGCGAGGTCAGCGCCTCGTCCACCGCGAAGCGCGGGAGGTGGGGGAAGCGCGACAGGTTGCTGATCCCCGAGTTGTCCACCCACAGCCGCGGGAACTCGGTCAGCCACTGCTTCAGCAGCGGGATCTGGTTCTCGTCGGGGGCGTAGGTGACCGGGGCGGCGGTGTGGGCCACGATCACGGTGACGCCCGCGCGCAGCGGGCGCTCCAGCAGGCGCAGGTCCTTGAGCCGCGCGTCCACCTGCGCGAAGGTGTTCTCGCTCCCGCCGCTGTGCACCAGCAGCGGGATCCCCGTCTCCGCCAGCCGCGCGTAGAACGGCGCGATCGCCGGGTCCGACGCGTCGATTCGCTGGGTGGCGGGGAGCCACTTGATCATCACCGCGCCGCCCTCGATGCACGCCTCCAGCACCTCCAGCGCGTCGCGGCGATGGGGATTGACGGAGGGCGCGGGGAGCAGCTCGGGGTGGCGGCGGCACGCCTCGAACACCCATTCGGGCGGGACGATCATCTGCGACAGCGCCTCGTCCAGCTCGCCGCGCGCGTCGTACACGCCGTCGAAGCCCAGCGCCACCGCGTGGTCCACCTCGCTCGCGCGGATCCCGGAGGCCAGCCGCGCCGCCCAGTCCTGGTCGAAGCTGGTCTCCAGGTGCTTCGGCGTCACGCCGTGCATCCGCCGCAGGATGCGGAAGGCCAGCCGCTTCGCCAGCTTCGGCGACGTCCAGCACCCCGAGCCCTGCGTGCCGACGCCCGCCAGGTGCGTGTGGCAGTCGATCTTCACCCGCCGCCGCAGTCCCGTCACGCCGCCACCGCCGCGTGCGCGCCGGTCCACGCCGCCGCGCGGTCGATCGTCATCCCCGCGAACGCGGTGCTCCAGTGCGTGGCGCCCGGCACCTCCACCAGCTCCGCCCGCGGGATCCGCTCGGCCAGCCGCCGCCCCTGTGACAGGGGCACCAGCCGGTCGGCCGCGCCGTACGCCAGCAGCACGGGGACGCGGACGTCGGACGCGGTGCGCTCCAGGCGCAGCCGCGCCAGCAGCGCGCGAATCGCGGCCACGTAGGCGAACGGCGCGCCCGCCTGCGCCGCGCCGCGGATCGGGTAGGCGCGGCGCTTCAGCGGGCCCACGGCGGGGACGGTGCCCCACACGCCGTAGTGCTCGCGCTGGCCCAGCGTCGAAAGGCGCAGGAAGCCGAGGAGCTCGGCGGCGGCGACGCGGGCGGTCAGGTCCACGGTGATCGGGGCGGAGATGGCGATGCCGGAGCGCGCGTGGGGAACCGAGCCGTCGGCCAGCGCGTGGAGGACGAGCGAGCCGCCGAACGAGTGGCCGAGCAGGTGCAGCGGCAGGTCGGGACGCCCGCGCTCCGCCTCGCCCACCGCCGCGGCGATCGCGCCGGGGACGATCGCGGGGTCGAAGACGGTGGTGCTGGCGGCGCCGTGGCCGTCCACGTCGAACGAGAAGACCTCGACGCCCTCGCGCACCAGCGCCTTGAACAGCGCGATCTGCGGATACAGCGCGTCGTTCCCCGCGCCGTGCGTGGCCACGACGCGAGCGACCGGCACGCGCGGCACCAGCCGCCACGCCTCCACCTCGCCGCCAGCGGCGGGGCGGGCGTAGCGGACGCGCTCGAGCGCGGCGCCTTCCGCGGCCAGCCAGCGCTCCAGCCGGACGACGCACTCGCGCGGGGGCATCACGCGCCGCGGGCGGCCGCCTGGTGCACGTCGCCGCCCATCCAGCCGCGCTCGTCCGCGGCGGCGCGGTTGCCCACGGCCTCGGCGGCCTCGGCGTCGCTCTTCGGGGCGGCGGGGGCGTCCATGTACCCCTCGGGCTTCAGGTCGGCGGTGACGGGTCCGGTGATCAGCCGGGCGCCGCGCTGCCAGGTGAAGTAGGTCCACGCCCACTGCATCAGCACCGACAGGCGGTTGCGGAAGCCGATCAGGAAGAGGACGTGGATCAGCAGCCACGCCACCCACGCCGGCCACCCCTTCAGGTTCACCACCGCCGACTGCAGCACCGCCGAGCGACGGCCGATGGTGGCCATGCTCCCCTTGTCGCGGTAGCGGAAGGGCTTCCGCACCCCGCCCTTCAGGTCGGCCGCGATCATGCGGCCGGCGTGCGTGCCGCCCTGCATCGCCACCTGCGCCACGCCGGGGTACGGCTTGCCGTCGGGCCCCGTCGCGTTCGCCAGGTCGCCCAGGACGAAGACGCGGGGGTCGCCGGGGAGGGAGAGGTCGGGCTCCACCTGCACCCGGCCCACGCGGTCGGTCTCCGCGTCCAGCCGCTTCCCCAGCGGGCTGGCGGTGACGCCGGCGGCCCACACCACGTTGCGCGCGGGGATGAATTCCTCGCCCACCCTCACCCCCGCGTCGTCGATCTTCGTGACGATGCTGTTCACCCGCACCTGCACGCCGATGCGGCCCAGGGCGCGCTGCGCGTAGGCCGAGAGCGCCTCGTCGTACGCGGCCAGCACGCGGGGGCCGCCCTCCAGCAGCACCACGCGGGCGAGCGACGGGTCGATGTGGCGGAAGTCGCGCGCCAGCGACTTGCGGGCGATCTCGGCCATCGCGCCCGCCATCTCCACCCCCGTGGCGCCGGCGCCGACGACGACGAAGGTGAGGAGGGCGCGGCGGACCTCGTCGTCGCGCTCCTGCTCGGCGGCCTCGAAGGCCAGGAGGAAGCGGCGGCGGATCTCGGTGGCGTCCTCCACCGTCTTCAGGCCGGGGGCGAGCGGCTCCCACTCGGGGTGGCCGAAGTAGGCGTGCGTGGCGCCGGTGGCCACGACCAGGTAGTCGTAGGCCATGCGCGTGCCGTCGGCCAGCAGGATCTGGCGCGAGGCGCGGTCCACGTCCACCACCTCGCCCATGAACACGTCGGTGTTGCGCTGGCGCCGCAGCACGCCGCGGATCGGCGCGGCGATGTCGGCGGGCGAGAGCGCGGCGGTGGCCACCTGGTACAGCAGCGGCTGAAAGAGGTGGTGGTTGCGCCGGTCCACCACCGTCACCGTCACGGGCGCCCGGCGCAGCGCCCGGGCGGCCCACAGCCCCCCGAATCCCCCGCCGATGATCACCACGTTGGGCACCGCCAGCACGCGCGTAGCCACGGGTCTTCGTCTCCTTGCTGCGTGATCCTGCGGCGGACCTGCTTCTACGGCTTACCGCCACTGCTACGGCAGGGGCGTTGGGCGTGTCCCCGCTGCGCGGGGCCGGGCTGCGCGCTGCGTAGGGCACGATACCGCCGTGCCCAACGCAGCCGGGCCCACGGCGGCCCGCCCATGCTTCATCGACGCGGAGGCGACAGCGCGGGCGGGCCGCCGCGTTCCCGGCCCTCCGGGCGCGCATCCCTCACGCGTCCGTCGCATTTCGCCCTTTCGCGCCCGCCGAAATCCCGCCCACCGCGCGCCGAACCTCTCGTCCGACATCCCCCCCTGCCGTTGCAGTTCCCCCCCTTCTCCTGCAGTTCGGGAGAAGGGGGCCGGGGGGATGAGGGTCCGCCGTGCAAGATACGGCACGGTACTGGAGCAGTCCAACCGCGGCGCTGCATTCGTACGGAGTGGTGGTTGACGTTGCGCGCGGGCGGCGCGACCTTGCGCGCTCCACGGCTTCACCTGTTCATCGCACCGATCCTGAATGCCCGAGACCATACCGCGGTACGCGCTCGCCCCGCCCTCCGAGGACGACGCGCTGAGCATGCTGGCCCGCGTGGTGGGGGTGGACCGCGCGGCCAGGGCGTGGCTGCGCGCGCGGCGCGAGGCCGGCCTGCACGTGCAGGGCAGGCTGAAGCCCGACGAGCTGCTGCGCGCCGCCGAGGTGCTGCAGCACGGCGCGGGGTGCGAACAGGCGATCGGCACCTCGCTGGCCGTGCGCGTGCGCACCTGGATCCTGCTCAACCGCCAGGCGGGGGAACGATGACCGGGCACCGCACCCCCCTCCGCCCCGCCGGCGACCCCGCCGACGCCGAGCGGCTGCAGGAGATCGTGGACCTGGACCTCCTCTCCCCCGAGGCCGACGCCGTCCTCCAGGAGATCGCCGCCGAGGCCGCGCAACGGCTGGGCATGCCCATCTCCACCGTATCCGTGGTGCTCGACGAGGCGCAGTTCTTCGCCGCGCGCCACGGGGTGGAGGGGTGGATGGCCGAGTCGCTGGGCACGCCGGTGGAGTGGAGCTTCTGCGCGCACGCCGTGGCCAGCCGCAACGAGTTCGTGGTGGAAGACGCCACGACGCATCCCACGGTGCGCCACATGCCGATCGTGGAGCACGACCGGGTGATCTGCTACGCCGGCATCCCACTGGTCAGCAGCCGCGGGCACGTGCTGGGCACGCTCTGCGTGATCGGCCACGAGCCGCACGCCTTCACCCCCGACGAGCTCGGCATCCTCCGCTCCCTGGCCGCGCGCGCCGTCGCCCGCATCGAGGCGCGCCGCCGCCCCTCCCCGCCCGCCGCGGACTGATACCGGATCGCCGAGTGTCGTTCGGAAAAAAGCTCACGGAAGATCTTTGATGCGGAAGGGGCCGACCATCGTCGCGGATGGCCGGCCCCTTCGCATCGAGTCGCTCAGCGCTCGCCCTGGACCCAGGGGAGGAGCTCTTCCATGGTGAATCGCCAGTTGCTCTCCAGCAGCGGGACCGCGGCCTCGATGTCGCCGCGCTCCAGCGCGCGGGCGATCTCGTGGTGGGTGCGGGTGCTCACGGGCACGCGCACGGCGTTCTGCATGTAGGCGTACTCGTAGCGGCGGATCACGGCCTTCAGCCTGGCGATCATCTCCAGCAGGAGCCGGTTCTCGCAGCCGGCCAGCAGCGCCTGGTGCCACGCCACGTCCAGCTCGATGCGCCGCTCCGGGTCGTCGCCGGCGTCGGCGAGCTCGCCGTTGATGCGGTCGAGCTCGGCGACCGTCCCCGCGTCGGGGCCGGCGGTGCGCAGCGCCAGCACCTCCAGCGTCCACAGCACGGGGTACACCTCGGCCACCTCGCCGGCGGAGAGCGGCTTCACGAAGAAGCCGCGCCCCACGTCCACCTCCAGGAACCCTTCGCGCTCCATGCGCAGCAGCGCCTCGCGCACGGGCGTGCGGCTCACCCCCAGCTCCTGCGCCAGCACCGAGTCGCTCACCCGGCTCCCGGCCGCGATCTCCTCGCGCAGGATCCTCCCCACGATCGCGCGGTGCACCTGCTCGCGGAGGGGAACGCGGGTGATGTTCATGAAGGCTCTCGGGTGGCTCGGGCCGGCGCCGGGCGGTAAGCGCGGAGCCAAAATCGCCGCCGAGCCATGCATTTGCAACCACGTGGCGGGATCTGTGCTCCCTAGCGCCCGCCGCGGCGTGCCGCGTGACGGTGCGCGGGTGGGTGCGTAGATTCCCCGCGGGCAGGTCCACGTCCGCTCCCACCCCCCGCATCCATGCCGCGGTCCGAAGTCGCCGCGCGCCGCGAGATCAGCGCGTCGCACCGGATGATGCAGGTCACCGAGCGCGAGTTGCAGCGCATCCTGCTCGACATCCACGACGGCCCCGTGCAGCACATGTACGCCGCGCTCAGCCAGCTCGACCTGCTGCGCCGCGCCCTAGACGCGCCCGCCGGCGAGGCCGAGGCGCGCGAGCGCATCGAGCGCATCCGGCTGCTGCTGGAGGGCGGGCTGAACGAGGTGCGCAGCTTCATCGGCGCCTTCCGCCCGCCCGAGTTCGAGGCGCGCGAGCTGGTCACGCTCCTCGAGGGGCTGGCCCTGCAGCACGAGGCGATGACCGACACCGAGATCGAGCTGGACGTCCGCGGCGCCATCCCGCACGTGGCGCTGCCGGTGAAGATCGGCCTCTACCGCGTGCTGCAGGAGGGGCTGTCGAACGCGTACCGGCACGGCGGCGCCAACCGCGTGGTGGTGCGCCTGCGCCGCGTGGTGCGCCGGGGCGAGCCGCGGCTGCGCATGAGCGTGAGCGACAACGGCCACGGCTTCGATCCGCGCGCCGTGCCGGCGGAGAAGCACTTCGGGCTGCAGGGGATGAGGGACCGGGTGGAGATGATCGGCGGCCGCTTTCGCCTGCGCAGCCAGCCCGGCCGCGGCGCGATGATCGCCGTGGAGGCGCCCGCCGGCGCGGGAGAGGCTCGATGAGCGACGCGGGCGAGACCATGCGCATCGTCCTGGCCGACGACCACCAGCTCGTCCTCGAGGGGCTGCGCTCCCTCATCGAGGCCGAGCCCGACATGCGCGTGCTGGCCACCGCCAAGGACGGCGGCCAGTGCGTGGACGCCGTGCGCCGCCATCTTCCCGACGTGGTGGTGCTGGATCTGGAGATGGGGCCGATGGGCGGCCTGCAGTGCCTGGAGCAGATCCGCGCCGCGCATCCCCAGGTGCGCGTCCTCGTCCTCACCGCCTACAGCGACGGCGAGTCGATGCGCGCCGCGCTCGAGGGTGGCGCCGCCGGCTTCGCGCTGAAGACCGAGCCGCCGCAGCAGACGGTGGCCTCCATCCGCCAGGTGTACCGCGGCCAGCTCGTCTTTCCCCTGGCCGCGCGCCGCTGGCTCCTGCGCACCCCCGCGCTGGCCGAGCCCACCCAGCCCACCGACCGCGAGATGGAGATCCTGGCGCTGGTGTCGGAAGGGCTCACCAACGCGCAGATCGCCGCGCGGCTGCGGGTGAGCGACAACACCGTCAAGTTCCACCTGCAGAACGTCTACCTCAAGCTGGGCGTGCGCAACCGCACCGAGGCCGCCGCCTATTTCCTGCGCCAGCGCGGCGCCGCCCGCCCGCGCGGAGGATGAGCCTTGCGCGCGCGATCCCGCGCGGTGCATCTACACCATCGTCCAGTAGTCTGGAGTCGGCCCCAGCTGCGTCCGCCTGTGGAGTGATGAATGGGATTGGGCCGCGGGTGGAATAGCGGGTGGAATATGCGAGTAAACTCGCGGCTACAACGGCACGCAGTCCGCCTTCGCGGACTTCAACGGCGGCTTGCGCTGGTTCACGACACCCCTGGCGTGCCGACTTTCCATTCGTGACGACGTGACGTCGATCGAAACGGCTGGAAACCCCTGACCGCAGCGGGCCCATGCTGATGATCCAGACCGCGCCGCCCGATGCGGCGGCGATCCCGTGGTGGGTGCTGTACGTGCTGGTGCTGGGCGCCACCTGGCTGCTCTTCCGGCTCGCGCGGAGCAAGGGCGCGCGGGTGGTGCCGCTCGGCTGCCTGGCCTTCGTGCCGCTGTGGATCGTGGCGCTGCTGGCGCTGCCCGACGGGCTGTGGCTGCTGACGCTGGCGCTGGCCGTTCTCCCCCTGCTGGGCGCGCTGGTCGGCTCGCGCTGGGGCGGGGTCGCGGCGCCGCCGCTGGCCGGGGCGCCCCACGCGCCGCGCGTCATCGCGCGGATCCCGAAGGAGCTGATGGCGGGGCAGCCCCGCGCCGAGTCGGTGCTGCGCTCCCGGATCATGCGCGCTCGCTTCGTCGCGGGGCTCCCGGCCGACACCGAGTTCGTCGCGCGGATGCGCTACGTGAGCGGCATTGGGAAGATGACGCCGCGGCCGGTGGACCTGCTGATGGGCGGCGGGCGGCTGTGGATGGCCCCGCTGACCCGCGACGTGGACCCCTTCCCCATCCCCGCCCGCGACGTGCTGCGGGTGGACGTGTGGCCGGAGCTGGAGGGCCCGCCCACGCTGCGGGTGAGCTGGAGCCCGCCCGCCGGCGAGCTGACCGCCGAGGTGGTGCTGGGGGCGATGGCCAACGTGCCGCCCCACCTGGTCGCCGCGCAGATCGAGGCCGTCGCCGGCGTGCTCACCGCCGCCATTGGCGAGGAGGCGCGCGAGGCGGAGCGCGAGGAGCTCGCCGCGATGGCGCCGATCGCCGTCCCCCCGCCCGCCCCCGGCGTGCGCGCCTGCCGCAACTGCGGCGAAACGGTGCCCCCCGGCCGCAACGCCTGCCCCCGCTGCGCGACGCCCGCGTGACGACGGTGCTGGGTGCTGGGTGCTGGGTGCTGGGTGCTGGATGATGCGTGACGCGTACGTCGATGCCCGCCCATCAGCCTCGCGCCGTTTGCGAGGCTTCCCATTGTCCTAGCTGCGGATTCATCCGCCTTTCCCGCGCGAATGCCGGCCCCTCTCCCCGCATCCTGCCCTTCTCGCCGATTTCGCCCCATCTCGAATCCTGCCACCGCGCCCCTCCGCGACCCGCTGGCCCTGCAACACGGCGCGGCCTAGAATCAGCCCCTCACGCAATCACATCCGCTGGATCGCGACGGACGAGGGGATACGGGGCGAGATGAAGCTGTCTGGGAGAACGGTGCTGATCACGGGCGCCAGCGCGGGGATCGGCGCGGCGTGCGCGCGGGCGTTCGCGGCCGAGGGGGCGCGGCTGCTGCTGGTGGCCCGCCGCGCCGAGCGGCTGCAGGAGCTGGGCGACAAGCTGCGCGGCAACGGCGCCGACGTCTACGCGCTGGAGATGGACGTGCGCGACGGCTCCGCCGTGGCGCAGACGGTGGCGTCGCTGCCGGCGGAGTGGAGCACCATCGACGTGCTGGTGAACAACGCCGGCATGGGCCGCGGGATGGACAAGCTGTGGCAGGGCGCCCCGGCCGACTGGGACGAGATGGTGGACACCAACGTGAAGGGGCTGCTCTACGTCACTCGCGCGGTGCTGCCGGGAATGGTGGAGCGCGGCCACGGCCACGTGATCAACCTGGGCTCGGTGGCCGGCCACGAGGTGTACCCCGGCGGCGCCGTCTACTGCGCCACCAAGCACGCGGTGGGCGCCATCACCCGCGGGCTGCGGATGGACGTCCTGGGCACCGGCGTGCGCGTGAGCACGGTGGACCCGGGGATGGTGGAGACGGAGTTCAGCGTGGTCCGCTTCCATGGCGACGAGGAGCGCGCGAAGAACGTCTACCGCAACATGAACCCGCTGACGCCCGACGACATCGCCGAGACGGTCCTCTGGGTCGCCACCCGCCCGCCGCACGTCTGCATCGACGAGATCATCATCAAGCCGACCGACCAGGCGAGCGCGACCATGGTGCACCGGAGGGGATAGGGGACAGGGGATAGCTGGAAACGAAAGAAGCCTCACGGCGTCGTGAGGCTTCTTTCGTCTACCCGTTTCCGTCCGCCCCAGTCATACCAGATCATGGCGCAAACCGCAGTTCCTCAACAACTTCGAAGATGTCATCCTGAGGCCGACCACACCGTTTTCGCGGAATGTGCGGTAGGTCGCAGGCCGAAGGATCTATACTCGAATTCCGAGCGACAGGCCGCCTGTCGCTCGGACCGACGTCATGGATCCTTCGGGCGCCGCCATGCACCGGTGCAGACGAAAGCTCGGTGCAGCGGCGCCGCTCAGGATGACACCTTCGCGGGTTGCACACTCGATCCCGAGAATCGGTATCAGTAATCGGTCGGCGGGCGGCGCCGGGCTTCCTCTTCGGGGCTCAGCGGCCGGTCGTCGTCCAGCGGCGCGTCGTCGTGCACCAGGATCGGCGGGCGGTCGCCGGGGTGGGCGTCCGGCAGCGGCGGCGGCGGGTCCGAGGTGTAGTCGTCGTCCAGCGGCCGTGGCGGCGGGACGTCGGCCGGCGCGTAGCGCGTGTCGTCGCGCACGACGGGATTCGACGCGAACTCGGCGTCGCGCGGGGGTGGGAGCATGGCGTGGTCGTCGCCGCCGCGCTCGAACATGGGACGGTTCGCGCCGCTGTCGCCGCCGCCGCTGAACGCTTGGGTGGACGCCTCCTCGAGCAGCGGGTCCACCGGGCCGCCCAGGTACGCGGGGAGCGTGGAGATGTCGCGGCCGGAGAGCACCTGCACCCACACGTCCTGGCTGCGCTCGCGCAGCTCCGCGTACTCCAGCGGCACCAGCACGTGGCGGTCGTCGCTCAGGTCGAACAGGTCGTCGTCCACGTCCACGTCCAGGTACTTCACCTTCATCGCGATCGGGTCCACCAGCATCTGGGTGACGACGCCGACCTTCTCGTTGTCGGCGCCGTACACGGTCCAGCCGCGCAGGTTGGGCGCCCCCTTGGCCAGCCGGAAATCCTTCGCGTCCTTCAGCGGCACCACCGTGGGGCCGGTGTCGGACTCGAACGGCGAGCCGATGTGGCTCCCGTAGTGCCGCGGGAAGGCGCGCCCCAGCTCGGCCAGCACCGGCCCGGTGAGCGCGACCGACGGGTCGTACGGCGGCAGGCGCTTCATCTCCCCATCCGTCCAGGTGGACTGGAGCGAGCCTTCGCCCCACTCCATCGCCTCCACCGGCAGCAGGTACGGCTTCTTGAAGAAGCCGGGGTCCACCGCCAGGAACCGCACCTGCCCCTTCCGGTCGATCAGGATGTCGCTGACGGTGCCCACGTTGGCGCCGTTCGAGCTCGTGACCGCCCACCCGATGAAGTCACGCGAGCGGAGGATCTCCGCGCGCGGATCGTTCGCGTTCGCCATCTGCGGCTCCCGGTTGTGGCGTGTGCCCGCCGATCAGACTGCGCTTGGTGGTGCATGGCCCGCCGTGGCGTGGATGCGGCGGGAGACTTCGAGGGAGATGGAGGATTCGCGCCAGAGGAGTTTTCGTGAGCGACTGCTTGTCGATCAGCGCGTTGGGCCGGGCCTCTAGCAAAGGCGGATGAATCCGCAGCTGGAACAATGGGAAGCCTCGCGAACTGCGCGAGGCTGTGGGGGAGGCATCCGTCACGCGGCATTGGGCTGATGCCGAAGGCAACGCGCTGGCGCACTCACGCACGAGCGCACCTGTCGAGCTTCCCCTGTTTAGGAGCTAAGTCGTTGCAGGCATGCTATATGCGAGACGGCGCGGACTCGCTGAAAGGGATCTCGGCAACAGCAGGAGGAGGGGACGATGCGCGCGAAACGGCCTTTCATCTACCTGGCGATCTGCGGGGCGCTGCTGGGCGGCGCGGCGGCCTGCGATGGCGGCTCGCCCACGGGCGCCACGCCGATGGAGATCGCGGACGCCCCGGCCCCCCGGGACACGTCGCCGATGATCCCGGCGAACCCGCTGACCGGAGGCTGAGCGTTTGCGCGGGCGCCGGATCAATCGCCCGGCGCCTCGCGCGTGAGGCCGAGCTGGCGCAGCTTCTTCTGCAGGCTCTGGCGGTGCAGCCCCAGCGCGCGCGCCGCGGCGGAGACGTTGCCGTGCCGCTCCAGCGCGGCCTGCAGGTAGGCGCGCTCGAAGGCATCCACCGCGCGCTCGCGGGCCTCGGCGAAGGGCAGGTCGGCCAGCGCGGCGTCCACCGGGCCCAGCGGCGCGGCGCTGGCCAGGAGCTGCGGCGGCAGGTCGCCCACCTCGATCTCTCCCCCCTCCGCCAGCACCACGGCGCGCTCGATGGCGTTGCGCAGCTCGCGCACGTTCCCCGGCCACTCGTATGCCAGCAGCGCCCGGCGCGCGCCTTCGCCCAGGCCGCGCACCGGGCGGCCGTGGCGGGCCGCCATCTCCCCCAGGAAGTGCAGGGCGATGGCCGGCACGTCCTCCCTGCGCTCCCGCAGCGGCGGCAGGTGCAGCGCGATCACCCGCAGGCGGTAGAGCAGGTCTTCGCGAAAGCCGCCGTCCGCCGCCAGCCGCTCGAGCGGGCGGTTGGTGGCGGCCACGACGCGGACGTCCACCTCCACCGGCTTGTTCGATCCCACCCGCGTGACCTGCCGCTCCTCCAGCGCGCGCAGGAGCTTGGCCTGCGCGGGGCCGGCCAGGTCGCCCACCTCGTCCAGGAAGAGCGTCCCCCCGTCGGCGGCCTCGAACAGCCCCTCGCGGTCGCGGTCGGCGCCGGTGAAGGCGCCGCGCACGTGGCCGAACAGCTCGCTCTCCACCAGGTCGCCCGGCAGCGCCGAGCAGTTGAGCGCGATGAACGGCCGCGCGCGCCGCCGGCTCTCGGCGTGCAGCGCGCGGGCGACCACCTCCTTCCCCGTGCCGCTCTCGCCCGTCACCAGCACCGTCGCGTCGGTGGGGCCCGCGCGGCGCACCACCTTCACCACGTCGCGGATGGCGGGGCTGTCGCCGATCAGGCCGCGGAACTGGCCGGCCAACTCCTCGCGCAGGCGCGCGTTCTCGGCGCGCAGCGACAGCACCTCGCGCGCGCGGCGCACCAGGGCCCGCACCTCCTCGTTGTCGAACGGCTTGGGGACGTAGTCGTACGCGCCGTTCTTGAGCGCGCGCACGGCGGTGCGCTCGTCGCCGTGCGCGGTCACCAGCACGAACAGCGTCTGCGGATGGCGCGAACGGACCTCGTCCAGGAGCTGCAGCCCGTCCATGGCCGGCATCGTCAAATCGCTCAGCACCAGGTCCGCCGGCGCCTCCTCCAGCATCGCCAGCGCGGCGGGCGCGTGCGGCGCCTCGCGCACGTCGTGCCCCTCCTCCCCCAGCAGCTCCGACAGGGAAAATCGGATCGACGGCTCGTCGTCCACCACCAGGATCTTCACGATTGCGTCTGCACCTGCGTGGGCGTTCGCGCTCGCGAGGACGACGGCTCGTCTCGCGAGTGGAACACGTTATGTGAGCACCAAGGTGGACACGACCCCGAACGTGGGGAGGAGCCGGTCGGGGTAGATGGCTGACGCTTCACCAAGGGCCACCCCGCCGACTCCGGGTCGCGAGATCAGGCAGGAACGTAGGTCAACCTGATCACATCCTCGCC
>DASQLJ010000767.1:0-3417 GCA_035630095.1 Longimicrobium sp. | reverse complement strand
CCCTGTTGCCGATTCCGTCCGCTTTCGACCCACAATACCTCCCGCGCGGCTCAGGAAGATCGAAGACCCGCACGGAGTATAGCGTTTAGAATCAAACTGCTCAAGAGGGTCACTACCCATTGTTCCAGCCCGCGGCTTCAGCCGCCTTTCGCGATGGACGATCCGCGTCGAAACGACGAAGGGCCCCGCGCGTCGCGGGGCCCGTCCGATCGATCATCTTGCCCGGATTCGCTTAGTGCGAAACCGCCTCGGCCGAGGTGGCGATGCCGGGGTTCAGCTTCGCGTGGCGGCACGGGCTGTCGAGGCCCGTGAGCAGCCACTCGATCACCTCGCCCGCCGTGTAGCCCGCGCGGTCGCTGCCGATGAAGCGGCGGATGTTCTTCAACTCGTCGCCGCTGGTGATCAGCGGAGCCTCTTCGACGCCGTGCTCGCGCGCCTGCGCGTGGCCGATGGTGGCGAAGAGCGCGTTGCACAGGCACTTGCGGCCGTCGGTGTCCTCGCGCAGGCCGCCCTTCTTCACGTAGGTCTCCACCGGCTCGGCGGCGCAGCGGTAGTCGATGCGGCCGTCGGGGCGCTTGTACGCCTGGCGCAGGTAGCCCAGGTCGCACACCCGCTCGCGCTGCTGGTAGACCGGGAGCTGCGACACGGTGCCCTCGAGGTTCACCACCTTGAACGGGAAGCCCGTGGGCGACGCGCGGCCGTCGGTGAGCACGTCGATGCTGTCGTCCTGCGCCTGGCGCAGCACGTCGCGCTTCAGCTCGGGGCTGATGCCGCTCTCGTCGGCGTAGGCGAAGAGGGTGCCCACCTGCACGCCGGCGGCGCCCGCGTCCAGCGCCTCGGCCAGCTTCTCGGGCGTCCCGGCGCTGCCGGCCAGCCAGAAGGGAAGGCCGTGGTCCTTCATCTTCTCCAGGTCCACCACGTCGCGCTCGCCGTACTGCGGCTCGCCGCGCTCGTTGAACACGCCGCTCACCCGCGGGGGCGCGTTGTGCCCGCCGGCGGTGGGCGCCTCGATGATGAAGCCGTCCACGCGCCCGCTGGCCTTGCGCACCAGCATCGTCGCCAGCGAGTTCGAGGCGATGATGGGGAGGAAGTACGGGCGCTTGATCCCCTCGGGCGGCTGCTCGAAGTGCGCGCGCGGGTCGAAGGTCAGCACGTCGTTGTCGTCGCGGCCGGCGCCCTCCACCTCGAACTTGATCGAGGCGGCCTCGTGCGCGGCGAAGCGGTCGAGCGCGCCGGGGATCTCCTTGGGGATCCCGGCGCCCATCAGCACGTAGTCGACCCTGGCCAGCATCGCCCCGTAGAGCGTGGCCAGGTTGGGCATCTGCACCTTGGTGAGCAGGTTCACGCCCACCGCGCCGTCGTGCCCCTCCTTCGCCAGCCACACCTCCACGAACGAGGCCAGCATGGTGAGCTGCTCGCGCACCTTGCTCACCACCTGCCGGTACATGGGGATGGCGGTGTAGGGCTCGCCCTCGGCGCGCCCTTCGGGGCGGAAGTACTTGCGCAGCACGTCCTCCACCACCTCGGGCATGGGGAACTGCGCCATCGCGCGGCGGATGTGGCCGCCCATGTCGCCGTCCTGGAGGCGCCGGACCAGCACCGTGTCCACGCAGGTTCCGGAGACGACACCCATCTGCCCCGTCAGGGAGACCGCCTTGGCGAGCACCCAGTTGGACACGCCGACTCCCATGCCGCCCTGAATGATCAGCGGATGCTCGAGTCCGAATGCAGTCATGCTGTTACGGGGTAACGGGTTACCGGACGGGTGCGGGACATGGGTTTTAGAAATGTAGTCCCAAAGTCCCTTCCTGGCAAGCACTTAGCCAAACGGCGCCCCCGATCCTGAGCGCCGCTCACCCGCTTCCATGTACCGCAGAAGAGGTGCCACGGTTCCTGCGGACGGGGATCGTGGCTGGCTCGAAGCCACAGGCACGCGGCCCGCGACAGATGAACCGGCGGCCGCGAAGCAGTGTCGCAGGTTGGTCCGGCGGATGTTAGATTCAGTGCTTCAACGCCGCATACTGGAGTGATCAGATGACGATCAAGGAAGTAGAAGCCGCGGCGCTCACGCTGTCCGAACGCGAGCGCGAGGAACTCATCCAGCACCTGCTCGCGAGTCTCCGCAGGCGCAAGCGCCCGATCGAAGAGGACCCGATTTTCGGGCTGGGGAGCTCGCCCGTGGAATGCGACGTGACCGACGGCTCGGCGGAGCACGATCGATACCTCTACGGATCTCCCCACGACTGATGGAGATCTTTGTCGATTCGGGTTACCTGATCTGATCGCGCTCGACATCAAGAACGACCAGCACCATGCCGCCGCGACGCGCCACTGGTCCGAATTCCGACGGACGAGCCCGGACCTGGTCACGACGAACTTCGTGCTCGCGGAGGTGCTTGCGTTCTTCAACAAGCGCGGCCTGCACGCGAAAGCGGTCGAGATCGGGCGGCGTCTGCTGCGAAGCGACTTCGTCCGGCTGGTCTACGTCGACGAGGGATTGTATCGCGCAGCGTTCGAGTACCTCGAGTCACGCCCGGACAAGCGGTATTCCCTGACCGACTGTCTCTCGTTCGTGCTGATGGATCGGCTCGGCATCCATCAGGCGCTCGCTTTCGACGCCCACTTCGAGCAGGCGGGCTTCGTGCGGCTGCCTCCGTCGTCGTGATTTCGTGTCGTGCGCCTGGCGGAACGTCTCCCCTCGACAAGACCCTGAAAGCTGAACCATGGCTTCGCAGATCCCGCCGGCCACCCTGGAGGGGTGGTACGCGCTGCACCAGATGTTCGCCGCCGACTGGGCCCGCCTGCGCGCCGACGGGGCCGCCGGCCTCTTCGCGGCCGCCGCCGAGACGCTGTTCGACGAGATCTCCGGCTCCGTCACCGAGGGGTGGAGCGAGCCGGTGCGCCTGGTGGGCGCCGGCGGGGCGGACTGGATGCTCATCCACTTCCGACCCTCGCTCGACGAGCTGGCCGAGGTGCAGCGCCGCGTCTCGGCCTCCCCGCTCTCGCCGTACATCACCCTGGTCTACGAGTACCTGTCGGTGACCGAGGCCGGGCTCTACCACGCCACCGCCGACGCGGCGAAGGCCGCCGAGCCGGGGAGCGACGAGTTCAGGCAGCGCATCGCCGAGGCGTCGGCGGTGGAGGCGGCGTCGGACCACGTGCGCAGCCGGCTCTATCCGCGGGTGCCCGAGGGGATGCGCTACGTGTCGTTCTACCCGATGACCAAGCGCCGCGCCGAGGGGCAGAACTGGTACGCGCTGGACGTGCGCGAGCGCAGCCGGCTGATGCGCGAGCACGGGATGACGGGGCGGCGCTACGCCGGGCGCGTCTTCCAGGTGATCACCGGGAGCGTGGGGCTGGACGACTGGGAATGGGGCGTCACCCTCTTCGCGCGCGACCCGCTGGAGTTCAAGCGCA
>DASQLJ010000766.1:0-5394 GCA_035630095.1 Longimicrobium sp. | reverse complement strand
TCGCACCCTCTCAACAAATGACCAGACAATGACCAGCCCGCCGGGTTCTCCGGCGGGCTGGTCATTTTTCATTGAATCAAATGGTTGCGACTGCGGATCTTGGAGAAGTGGGCCCACCAGGATTCGAACCTGGGACCAAGGGATTATGAGTCCCCTGCTCTAACCGCTGAGCTATGGGCCCGGCGCCAGCGAATATAGTCCGCGCCCGCACGGAGTTCAACCGCTTTTTCCGATGATCGATCCGCCCGCCCGATTGAACACCTCGACGCGCTTCCGCTCCACGTCTGGCGATCCACTCGAGCATCGGCCGACTGAACGAAGAATATTCTTGTGTTTCACACGCCGCTGGGGCACCTTGCGCTCACATTCCGATACGCTCGTTTGAACAGCCCGCGCACGATCCACATCCAACCCCGCTTTTCGATTCTGCGCGAACACTGGTTGACCGCCGGGCACCTTCCCCCCCGCCGCGTCTCTGCGTGCGGGGCGATGCTGCTGTGCGTGCTCTCCACCTGCGGCCGGGCTGAGGACGATGCGTCCGGCGCGCTGGCGGCGGCGCTCGCGGCCGCGCCAGGGATCGCGCCGCGGCTGTCGGTGGAGACGCCGTTCCGCCGCTGCGTGGACCGCGTGCCCGAGGGCGGCACCATCCCGCGCGCGGACTGCCCCGCCCCGCGCACGGCCGAGCCCGCCCCCGCCGCCCTCCCCGGGATCGACCCGCGTTCCGACGATCCCCGGTCGATCCAGATGCTGGCGCTGCTCGACCTGGCCGCCGTCGACCCGCGCGGAATCTCGCTCGAGAACTCGATCGCGTCTCTCCGTAGGGCGGCGGAGCTCGCCGACAATCCGGCATCCGCGCTGGTGGACCTCTCCGCCGCGCTCATCGTCCGCGCCGAGCGCACGCAGGCGCCACGCGACCTGCTGGAGGCGTACGAGATCGCGCAGAAGGCCGTGGACCGCGAACCGGGCAACGCCGCCGCGCTCTACAACCGCGCGCTCGCGCTGGACCGCTTCGGGCTGGTGGAGGAGACGGCGGAGGATTGGAAGCTCGCCATCGCCGCGGACTCGAAGTCGGGCTGGGCCGACGAAGCTCGCCGGCGCCTGGATGCGCTGCGGGCGATCCGCCCGCCCACCCCGCCCCGCGACGACGCCCCCCTCGCCGACTACGCCCGCTACGCCGCCGAAGAGCCCCAGGGCGCCCGCGAGCTCGGCATGGACCGCCTCCTCGCCGAGTGGGGCGAAGCCGTGGAACGCCGGGATTCCGCGCGCGCGGACGACAGGCTGCGCCGCGCGGACGCGCTCGGCACCGCGCTCCTCCGCCGCCCCGGCGGCGACGCCAGCCTGGCCGACATGGTCCGCGCGATCCACGCCGTGGCCGCGGATTCCGCGGCGACGCGCAAGCTGGCGCAGGCGCACCGGGAGTACGGACGTGCGCGGTCCGAGTTCGCCGCGACTGAGTTCGAGGATGCGCAAGCTCTGTTTGCAGCGGCCGAAGCGAAAGGCGCTGCATCGACACCGCTCCAGCAGTGGTCCCGAATTTACTGGGCGAGTGCACGCGCCAGCCTCCTTCCCCGCAACGAGAGCATGCGGCTACTGGAACGAACCGTACCCTCGGTTTCGTCCCGGCGGTACCCCGCGCTCGCCGGCCGGGCCAGGCTCTCCTTGGCGACCTTTCTGTCAGGCGGCGAGCTCTGGGAGCGGGGCCTGGACGAGGCAATGGCAGCATACCGGTTCTACGCCGCCGCCGCCGAACGCGTGAACCAGGCTGCCGCAGCAAACGCGATTGCGGACGCCAGGTTCACGTTGGGCGAGCCTGACTCTGGTTATACGGCGGTTCACCGCGCACTTCAGAACCTGAAGGGTCGTCGAGATTCGCCCCGCCTGCACACCCTCCTCGCATCATTCTCCGACGTCCTCGCTGGCGACGGTCTCACACGTGCCGCCCTGCGCCTCCAGGATGAAGACGTGAGGATCGCAACCGGACCCCTTCTCGCGGAGGCTCACCTGCGCCGCGCACGACTCCATGCGGCACTCGGGAGCGTGGAGCCGGCCCGAAGGGATGTCGAGATTGCACGTCCAATCGTTCAGGGCCTCGACACCTCGTTTGCGCGGCAGTGGCTCGCCGCGGACTTGCAGGAGGCGAACGCTCTGACGCTGCTCCACGCCTCGCCGCACCAGAGGGCGGCAGCGTTCGACTCGGCCGCGGCTTTTTTCTCCCGGATCAACCTCCCTTTTCGCTTTCTCCCCCAACTCGTGGGCGCCGCAGATGCTCGTTTGGCAGCCGGTGACCGCGCGGACGCCGCGGTACGTCTCGAACGGGTGATCGGAATTCTGGAGCAACGGCGGGATTCGATTGGGATGGAGCCGCGCCGCGCCGCGGTGTTCGATGCGGCACGGGCCGTGGTGAACCGCATCGTCATGCTGGAGTTGGGGAAAGGCCAGCCCGCCACCGGGTTGACCTACATGGATCAAGCGAGGGCCTCGCTTGCCCCGATTGCGCCCACGCTGGTGGACCGCGACGCCCCAATACGATCGCGCCCGGGGGAGATCACGGTCGAATACGCGTTCGTGGGAGACACCCTGTTGACGTGGACCGTGTCCGACCGAACGGTGCACGTTTCACGGGCAATCATCGACACCCTGTGGCTGGCGCGCACGACCGAGGAGCTCCAGGCGAAGCTGGAGCGCCAAGCCGGGCCCGACGAACTGCGTCAAGCTCTCTCGCAGCTCTACGATGCACTAGTCCGACCCGTTGAGTCGCGACTCGGCCGCGCGGACACGCCGCTTGCGATCATCGCGGACGGCCAGATCGCCGCTATTCCGTTTGCGGCGCTCCTCGATGCCCGGCGCGACCGCTACCTCGTCCAGGATCACCCGATACGGTTCGAGGTCAGCCTGCGTCAGGCAAGCCTTCCCCGGCGGGCACCCGCGCCTACGGGCACCGTTCTGCTCCTGGCCGATCCCGCCTTCGACCTGGCCGAGCACCCCCTTCTCGAACGTCTTCCGAATGCATTGACCGAGGTACGGGCGCTGGAGCGGACGTATGGCACAGCAACCGTGCTGGAGGGCGCGAGCGCGACGCGTGTGGCGCTCACTGCGTCACTGTCCCACGCCAGGCTCGCTCACTTCGCGGGTCACGCAGTGTTCGACGACGCACGGCCGGAACGCTCATACCTGGTACTCGCTTCCACTCCACACGGGAAAGCACCCGGCACCCTGAAAGCCGCCGAGTTCGCGCGGATGGACTTGAGGCACCTGGACCTCGTGGTGCTCGCCGCGTGCAAGACGATGCGTGGAGGGCGCAGCCGGGCTGCGGGATATACGGGTCTGGCTGGCGCGCTGCTGGCAGCTGGTGCCGGTGGAACGCTTGGAAGCACGTCGGACGTAGACGACGAATCCACCGCGACGCTGCTCCGCGCGTTCCATGAGGCGTACAGCAGTTCCGCCGACCCATCGCGGTCCCTGCACGCCGCGCAGAGGGCGCTGCTGCGATCCTCACGCTCGAGGCTCCGGTCGCCCTCGGCTTGGGCAGCCTTTCGCTACACCGGCAGATAGGCATGCAAGCATTAGTTCAGGCGCCTCCGGCGTTACGTTCGTAGCGCCCGCACTTCACCCGCTCAGGAGGAATACATGCTGCTCCAAGTCAAGCTCGTCATCCAGATGACCGGGCTTCTGCTTCTCACCCCCAACAGCCGTGAAGACACGCCCCTGCACGTGCTCATGCCCGAACCGTTCGGATTCCGCACACACGTCGCCGAGATCGGCTACCGGTGGCCGAGCGAGGTGGGCTGTCAGTGGTACGATCGAGTTGCGAAGATCTGCTACCGTGACATGAGCAACTACGTCATGGACATCAAGCCGCAAACCGTCAACCCAGCACCGGAACCCGCCACCCTGGGAGACGGGTTGGCAAATGTGTCGGCGGGCTCGGGCCGGCGCGTAAAAGGGCGCGACCTCACGGGCCTTCCCGGGCTCTTCGTGCGCTCCCGGATCACCCTGCACGCCGGGAAACGAGTCGACTCGTGCCAGCTTGGGTCGTGGGAGTTTCGTGGAGAGCCCATGAGCCTGGACAACGTCGTTACCTGGGAGATCCCGGATGCGGCGAGCACCCAGTTCGTGCTGACGCGTCGGCGTTTCGGGTCGGAAACCGACGATACTCTTGCCGTGCTCCCGGCCGTCGAAAATGTCGTGGAGCTGTTCATCCATCACGTTCCCCCCATGCATCGCGCGCAAACGTACTTGCCGCTCGCTCGCGTTCGCGCGCAGAACCGTGCTCCCGTCGCGCGGCGCAGTGTCGCCAAGGAGAGGGCGACGCACTTCCACGCATTCTACAACCTGCTCGGAGCAGGCGTGAGCCGCCCTATACCGGAGGCCACCGGCTACACGGGGCGATTCTGCACGTGGGCGACATCGGCGGATTTCCGGCGAGTCAGCATCATTCCTCCACCCTCGGTCGGCACGCTCTCGTGCATCCTTGCGCGAGGAGATCCACCGTGAGCACGGCATAACGAGATGCGCGCAGCCCCGCGGCGGAAGTTCCGCCGCGGGGCTGCGTGCATCTACCTCTAACCCCACCGGTACTACTCTCCTACCGCCCCAGGTAGTAGCTCGCCTTCACCACGAACACGTTGTCGGGGTGCTCGCGGAAGACGGCGCCGGCGTCGCGGCCCAGCGAGAAGTCGCCGAACGCCTCGCTGGCGCTGCGCTGCTGCTGCCAGACGAAGAAGAGCGTGCTCCCCGGCCGGTACTCCCAGCGCAGCACCGCGCTGCCGCGCAGGCTGCGGAAGTTGAAGTCCGGGTTGTTGAAGGTCGCGGCCGCCGTCGCCGGGTCGCCGTCGGCGTCCAGCACGTACACGCTGTCACGCCCGGCGGCGCTCTGGACCGCGGTCACCCGGTCGCCGAACGCGGTCTTCCCCAGCCCGCGCGGCGCGTCGAACTCCTTGAAGTCGTGGTACTCGCCCGAGCTCACGAACGGCTGCGCGAACATCTCCAGCGACAGCGTGGGCGAGAAGGTCACGTTCAGCCGCGTGTCCATCGACAGCGTGCGCTGCGACAGCCCGGCGAACACCGCGCGCCGGCCGAAGAAGGCGGTGGCCGCGGGATCGTCGAACGCGGTCACGTACTGCGCCCCCACCTCGGCGCGCGACCACGCCGGCGCCACCGACACCTGCACGTTGCTGGCGGGACGGTAGCGCACGGTGAAGTTGGCGCCCAGGTCGTCGCCGCCGTCGCCGCGCGTGCCGCGGAACACGTCGACGCCGAAGGAGAGGCGCCTGCGCGCGTCGGTGTTCAGGTTCCAGTCGAAGAAGCGCTGGTCCGCCCGCCGCACCGTGGCGCCGCCGCGGGTGAGCCGCTCGTCGTACACCTCGGGCCGGTACTGCGCGTACGCCCCCATCG
>DASQLJ010000765.1:0-2227 GCA_035630095.1 Longimicrobium sp. | reverse complement strand
GCGGCGCCTGCGCACCACGGCGGCGATCTGCGGCCCGGTGATCTCCAGCACGTCGTCGAAGTGCCGCTCCAGGTAGTGCTGCAGGATGGTGGGCGGGCAGGTGACCAGGTGCTGGTTGATCTTCAGCAACTCGTCGGTCATCCGCCGCCCGGTGATGGCGTAGCCGATCCGCCACCCCGACATCCCGTAGTTCTTCGACATCGAGTTGCACACGATGGTGTGCGTCTTCGCCGGGTCCATCACCCCCAGCGAGATGAAGGCGTCGTCCAGCACGAACTCGCTGTACGCCTCGTCGGCCAGGAGGTAGAGGTTGTGCTCGGCGGCCAGGTGGTGCAGGTGCGCGAGCTCCTCGACCGAGAGGACCTTCCCCGACGGGTTGTTGGGGTTGTTGACGATGATCACCCGCGTGCGCGCCGTGACGAAGCCACCCAGGTCGAAGATGCTGGTGTCCCACGGCACCATCACCGGCACGCCGTGGCAGAGCTTCACCTGCTCGGAGTAGCTCACCCACGCCGGCTCCAGCACGATCGCCTCGTCGCCCGGCGCCAGCAGCGCCATCAGCGACATGTGGATGGCGATCTTGGACCCCGCGGTCACCAGGATCTCGCTCTCGGGGTCCACCGGCACGCCGTACTGCCGCTCGTAGAAGCGCGCCAGGCGGCGGCGCAGCTCGGGGAGGCCGCGCGAGTGCGAGTAGTGGTAGCCGTCCGGCATCGGCATCTCCGAGAAGTCGAAGAGCGGGATGTCGAAGAAGGCCTCGCCCAGCGAGAGCACGATCACGTCCTCGCCGCGCGACTTCATCTCGTAGACGATGGTGTTGTACCGGATCGACAGGGCCTGTTCGATGCCGCCGAGGTGGGGCGCGGGTGCGGGCATGGCGATCCTTGCGAGAAGGTGAGCCCCGCGCGGGCGGGGCGGGTCATCGCTTCACCCGCGGCACGACGCCGCCGGCCAGTGTGAGCCGTTCGAGACGGATCCGGGTGCGCGTGGCGCACGCTTCCGCGCCGTCGCGCGCCGCGAGCATCGACTTTGCGGCCCGATCGGTCCGCACGACGCGCGCGCTTCCGCGTCGCCCCGGTGCGGCGCCGATCCGCCGCGATCGCGTCGAGACGGGGCCGTTCGACGGTCCACGTCCCCGTCGGCCGAAACGAAAACCCCGGCCGCGAACGTCCGCCCGGGGTTCCTTCATGCGCGCGGGAGAGACCGTCCCGGCACGTGCCGGACGGGCCGGCGGCGCGCCCCGGCGGGTGGGGCGCCGCCGCGGCCGCCGGGGATCACGCGACCCTGAAGCCCAGCTCCGGCCCCGAGGCCGCCGCGCCGACGGTCGCCATCTCCACCAGGCGCCCGTCGAACAGGTGCACCGAGCGGTCGGCGCGCTCGGCGTAGCGCGGGTCGTGGGTGACCATGCAGATGGTGGCGCCGCCGGCGTGGAGCTCGTCCAGCAGCTCCATCACCTGCTCGCCGTTCTTCGAATCCAGGTTCCCCGTGGGCTCGTCGGCCAGGAGCACCGAGGGCTTGCCGGCGATCGCGCGGGCCACGGCCACGCGCTGCTGCTGGCCGCCGGAGAGCTGCGCCGGGTAGTGCCCGCGGCGGTGCGCCATCCCCACGCGCTCCAGCGCCGCTTCCACCCGGCTCTTGCGCTCGGCCGAGGCGAGGCCGCGGTAGGTGAGCGGCAGCTCCACGTTCTCGGCCACGCTGAGGTCGCCGATCAGGTTGAAGGCCTGGAAGATGAACCCGATCTCGCGGTTGCGGATGGACGCGCGCTGCGCCGAGGCCAGGTTCTCCACCTTCTCCCCCGCCAGCGTGTACGTTCCCGAGCTGGGCGAGTCGAGCAGCCCCAGGATGGAGAGCAGCGTGGTCTTCCCGCCGCCCGAGGGACCGGCGATCGACACGTACTCGCCCTCGCGGATGTCGAGGTTCACGTCGGAGAGGGCGTGCGTCTCCAGCTCGTCGGTCGCGAACACCTTGCCCAGCGCGCGGAGCTCGATCAGGGAATCGCCGGTTGCCATGCTTCCTCGCTGCGGGTCGGGTGGAGCCGGGGGCGTGCCGCGCGCCCTGCCGCGGAAACGGCGGAAACCGGCGGCGGCGGCGTGGATCGCGCCCGGCACGCCGGGCCCCACGCCGTTCGGCGCATGGCGGCGAGCCGCCCTCGCGAGACCCCGGAGGTCGCGTTCGCGGGCGCGGCCGGTGCTGATGGATATCCTACCAAGCTACCCAACCCTCACGA
>DASQLJ010000764.1:0-2060 GCA_035630095.1 Longimicrobium sp. | reverse complement strand
CCGCCCTCGCCCAGCGAAGCAGGACTTCGCCGGCGCGTCGGTGAACGTGGAGCTGGACGAAGCGCTGGTGGCGGGGGTGGCGGCGCTCTCGCGGCGGCACGGGACCACGCCGTTCGTGACGGTGCTGACGGGGTGGGCGGTGGTGCTGAGCCGGCTCTCGGGGCAGGACGACGTGGTGGTGGGGACGCCGGCGTCGGGCCGCGGGAGCGGCCAGGTCGAGGGGCTGATCGGGTTCTTCGTCAACACGCTGGCGCTCCGGGTGGAGCTGTCGGGCGCGCCCACCGTGGCGGAGCTGCTGGGGCGAGTGCGGGAGCGGGCGCTGGAGGCCCAGCGGCACCAGGACGTCCCCTTCGAGCAGGTGGTGGAGCGGGTGCGGCCGGCGCGCAGCCTGGCGCACACGCCGATCTTCCAGGCGATGCTGGCATGGCAGGAGATGCCCGGCGGAGCGCTGGAGCTGCCGGGGCTCGACGTGGTCCGGCTGGACGCGGTGGAGGAGGAGGCGGCCCACTTCGACCTGTCGCTTGGCCTGGCGCCGCGCGGCGGGCGGATCGAGGGCGAGGTGATCTACCCCACCGCGCTCTTCGACCGGGCGACCGTGGAGCGGCACGTGGGCCACCTGCGCCGCGTGCTGGAAGAGATGGCCGCGGACGACTCGCAGCCCGTCGACCGGCTGGATCTGCTCCCCGCGGCCGAGCGCCGGCGGGTGGTGGAGGAGTTCAACGACAGGCGAGCGGAGTACCCGCGCGAAACGTTGGTGCACGAGCAGTTCGAGGCGCAGGTGGAGCGCACGCCCGGTGCGGCCGCGCTCGTCTTCAAGGACGAGACGCTGAGCTACGCCGAGCTGAACGCGCGGGCGAACCGGCTGGCGCACCACCTCCGCTCGCTCGGCGTGGGCCCGGACGCGCGGGTGGGGATCTGCGCGGAACCGAGTCTGGAGATGGTGATGGGGCTGCTGGGGGTGCTCAAGGCGGGCGGCGCGTACGTGCCGCTGGACCCGGGCTACCCGGCGGAGCGCCTCGCGTACATGCTGGCCGACAGCGCCCCGGCGGCGGTGCTCGTGCAGACGCATCTGCGTGATCGTGTCGAGAGCGCGGACGTCCCGATGCTCGAGCTGGACGCCGCGGCGCCGGCATGGGCTTCGCTCCCCGCGACGGACCCGGGGCGGGCCGGGCTCACGCCGGACCACCTGGCGTACGTGATCTACACCTCGGGCTCCACCGGCCGTCCCAAGGGTGTGCGCGTGTCGCACGGGAGCCTTGGCGCCACGCTGGCCGTGGCGGGTGACGCGTTCGGGTTCGGGGCCGGGGACCGCATGCCCTCGCTCGCCTCCTTCGCCTTCGACATCTGGCTGTTCGAGACGCTCCTCCCCCTCCTGGGCGGCGGCACCGTGCGGCTGGTCCCGCGCGAGCGAGTGCCCGACGTGCCGCGGCTGGTGGAGGATCTCGCCTGGTGCACCGCGCTGCACGCCGTGCCGGCGCTGATGCGCCGCATCGTGGAGGAGGTCCGCGCCACGCCCGGGGGCGTCCTGGGCACCCTGCGCCACGCCTTCGTGGGGGGCGACGCGGTCGCGCCCGACCTGCTGGAGGAGATGCGGGCGGCGTTCCCGGCGGCGGTGGTCCACGTCCTCTACGGCCCTACCGAGGCGGCGATCATCTGCGCGGCGCACCGGCTGGGTGGGGAAGCGGCGGCGCGGCAGATGGTGGGGCGGCCGCTGGGGAACGCCGCGCTCTACGTGGTGGAGCCCGGGGGGAGGGTGGCGCCGGTGGGTGTCGCCGGGGAGCTGTGGCTGGGCGGCGCCAGCGTGGCGCGCGACTACCTGGGGCGGCCGGGGCTGACGGCGGAGCGCTTCGTCCCCGATCCCTTCTCGGCCCAGCCGGGGACGCGGCTCTACCGCACCGGCGACCGGGTGCGGTGGCTGGCCTCGGGCGAGCTGGAGTTCCTGGGGCGGACCGACCACCAGGTGAAGGTGCGCGGGTTCCGCATCGAGCCGGGCGAGATCGAGGCGCGGCTGGCGGAGCACGCCGGCGTGCGCGAGGCGGTGGTGCTGGTCCGCGAGGACA
>DASQLJ010000763.1:0-7763 GCA_035630095.1 Longimicrobium sp. | reverse complement strand
GCCCGAAGGATCTAAAGCATGGGTCCGAGCGACATGCGGCCTGTCGCTCGGTCGGCGAGTATAGATCCTTCGATCGCCGCCTTAAGTCTGTGCTGGGGCAGGGCTTGGAGCGGCGGCTCCCTCAGGATGACATCTCTCCGGCATCCCGCATCACCCCCGTGGACGCAGGACACCGTCGGCCAAGGAGATGCCCAGGAACACGCAGAGGAGGCCGGCGGCGACGCTGCCCATCGCGTAGACGGCGGCGCGGCCCCAGTGGCCGTGCTGCATCAGCACCGCCGTCTCCCAGCTGAAGGTGCTGAAGGTTGTGAACGCGCCGCAGAACCCCACCGTGACGAACCCGCGCGCCTCGGGCGAGAGCGCCACCGTCTCCGACGCACGCATCGCGAACCCCAGGATCAGGCTTCCGGCGAGGTTGATGGCGAAGGTGTGCCAGGGAAAGTCCGTCCCGGCGTGCGCGGGGTTCAGCCGGCCCACGCCGTAGCGCGCCAGGGTGCCGAACACGCCGCCTGCGGCCAGGTACAGGTAGATCAAGGCAGAAGAGTCCGGGGAAGCACGATGGGGACGATCGGAGGCAGGATCGGGTGTGCGGCGTGCGGACGCAAGCACGATGTAAAGCAGCGGCCGCGACGGCATCGTCCGTTCCCGCATCTCCCCGGCGGAACCCGGACGGCCGTGCCACGTCACCTCTTCACTGTTTGTCTCGTGTTACAACCCTTGGCGCCGCATCGGCATCTCAAGCTGTGGGTGGGTGCGCGGAGGGCGTGCGCCCGCGGTTTCGCTGCACAACGGGAGGGATGACGATGAAGAGGACCCTGGTCTGCCTGGCTGTCCTGGTGCTTGCGGGGGCGGCCGAGCTGAGCGCCCAGCACCGCTGCCGCACCTACCGCAACGGGGTGGTGATCTGCGATCGGGACCGCGACCGGAACCGTGAGCGCGATCGCGACCGCCACCTCAACAGCCGCTCCAACATGTGGCGCAACCGCGGGCCGGTGGAGTTCGGCATCCGCGGCGGGTACGACTTCGAGGACCACCAGGGGAGCGCCGGCGCGCAGGTGCGCATCCCGCTGATCCGGCAGTTCGTGATCTCGCCCAGCTTCGACGCGTTCTTCGGCGACGAGGGCGCGAACTGGCAGGCCAACTTCGACGCGCTGATCCGGCCCGACCGGCTCGGCGGCCTGTACGGCGGCGGCGGGCTGGCGCTGCTGCGCGCCGACGTCGACGGCAGCGGCCCGGAAACCACCGCCGGCTGGAACCTGGTGGCGGGGATCGACGGCGGGCGCGTCTCCGGAACCGCCCTGCGGCCGTTCGTGGAGGGCCGCTGGACCGGCGTGGACGACCTCGACGCCTTCCGCCTGGTCGCCGGCGTCAACGTGCCCGTCAGCGGCATGGGCCGCGGCCGCTAATAGGACCGAAGTCCCCAGCGAAGGACGACCCCGAGCGCCCCGTTCCGGCATCTGCCGGGGCGGGGTGTGCGTCGTGTGTCCTCGGCCCCGCGGGGCCCTCTCCCCGCGCCTGAGAGCGCTCCCCTCTCCCGTTCCGGGAGAGGGAGGCATGCGGCGGCGACGTGATGCCCTGCCAGCCGTCATGCGAAGAAAATCGGGGCGCTGCCGGGTGCCCGCCCCGCAACCTCTCCCGGAACGGGAGAGGTGGACGGCCTGAGCCGGCCGGAGAGGGCCGCGGCGCGTCGGTGACACACAGAAGCGTCCGCGTCGTCGGACTCTGGCTGTCGTATCTCTGGACTCCGGCAGTTGGATCTGCCCGGCCGAATCGCGATATTGAAACGCGCCGCAGCCGACGACGCGGCGTTTCATCCGCCGGCCCATCCAGAGAGAGCCCCAGGACGTGACTCCCCTTCCGCTGATCCGCGACGGCGTGGTGCGAGGCGCCTGTCCGCACGACTGCCCCGACACCTGCGCCATGCTGGTGCACGTGCAGGACGGCCGCGCCGTGCGCGTGCAGGGCGACCCCGAGCACCCGGTTACGCAGGGCTTCCTCTGCACCAAGGTGAACCGCTACGTCGAGCGCACCTACCACGCCGACCGGCTCACCGTACCCCTCCGCCGCGTGGGCCCCAAGGGCGAGGGGCGCTTCGAGCCGGCCACCTGGGACGAGGCGCTGGGCGACATCGCGCGGCGGCTGAACGAGATCCGCTCGGGGCCGCACGGGCCGCAGGCGATCCTCCCCTACAGCTACGCGGGGACGATGGGGCTGGTGCAGGGGAGCTCGATGGACCGACGCTTCTTCCACCGCATCGGCGGGTCGCTGCTGGCGC
Source organism: Longimicrobium sp. (assembly GCA_035630095.1). Lineage (GTDB taxonomy): Bacteria > Gemmatimonadota > Gemmatimonadetes > Longimicrobiales > Longimicrobiaceae > Longimicrobium. The sequence continues at coordinate 5,488 of DASQLJ010000763.1, read as the reverse complement.
GCACCATCTGCTCGGTGGCGGGGAGCGAGGCGTGGAAGGCCACCTACGGCGACCGCATGGGCCCCACGCCGGAGGAGGCGGAGCACGCGAAGCTGGTGCTGCTCTGGGGGACGAACACGCTCACCTCCAACCCGCACCTCTGGCCCGCGCTGCGGCGTGCGCGCGAGCGCGGCGCCAAGCTGATCGCCATCGACCCGATCCGCACGCGCACGGCGGCGCAGTGCGACCAGTGGCTCCCCATCCGCCCCGGCGCCGACGCGGCGCTGGCGCTGGCGATGATGCACGTGGCCTTCCGCGACGGGCTGGCGGACATCGACTACCTGGCCGCGCACACCATCGGCTGGGAGGCGCTGCGCGACCGCGTGCTGGGCGAGTGGAGCCCCGCCCGCGCGGCGGACGTCGTCGGGCTGGAGGAGGCGCGGATCGAGGCGCTGGCGGCGGAGTACGCCACCACGCGCCCCAGCTTCATCCGCCTGAACTACGGGCTGCAGCGCCACGCGGGCGGTGGGATGGCGGTGCGGACGCTGTCGCTCCTCCCCGCCGTCACCGGTGCGTGGCGCGACCTGGGCGGCGGGGCCACGCTCTCCACCAACGGCGCGTTCAAGATGAACAACGCCGCGCTGGAGCGCCCCGACTGGGTGATCCCCGGCACGCGCACCATCAACATGGTGCAGCTCGGCGACGCGCTCACGCTGCCGGACGCCGGCGTGGGCGGGCCGCCGGTGCAGGCGCTGGTGGTCTACAACTCCAACCCCGGCGCCGTCGCCCCCGATCTCCGGAAAGTCCGCGAGGGGCTGCGGCGCGAGGGCCTGTTCACCGTGGTCCTCGAGCACTTCCGCACCGACACGGCGGACTACGCCGACTGGGTGCTGCCGGCGACCACGCAGCTCGAGCACTGGGACGTGCACACCACCTACGGCCACGTCTACGTCACCCTCAACCGCCCGTCGATCGAGCCGGTGGGCCAGAGCCTGCCCAACTCCGAGATCTTCCGCCGGCTGGCCGAGCGGATGGGGCTGGACGACCCCGAGCTGCGCGACGACGACGTGACGCTGATCCGCCAGGCGCTCGACACGACGCACCCGTGGATGGAGGGGATCACCTTCGAGCGGCTGATGGAGGACGGGTGGGTGCGGATGAACCTGCCGCGCGACTGGCGCCCCTACGCCGATCCGAAGCCGAACACCCCATCGGGGAAGATCCAGATCCTCGCCCCCGAGCTCGAGCGGCTTGGGCTCGATCCCCTGCCGACGTACATCCCGCCCGCCGAGAGCGCGGACGCGGACCCGGCGCACGCCGCGCGCTACCCGCTGATGCTGCTGTCGCCGCCGGAGCACCCGTTCATGAACAGCACCTTCGTGAACATCCCGCCGCTGGAGCGGGCGGCGCGCGCGCAGGCGAAGCTCCTGCTGCACCCCAACGAAGCCGCCGTACGCGGCATCGCCGCGGGCGACCGCGTGCGCACCTTCAACGGGCGCGGCGACTTCTGGGCGCGCGCGGTGGTGACGGAGGACGTGCGCCCCGGCGTGGCGGTGAGCTACGGCGTGCGCTGGGCCAGCCGGAGCGACGGCGGCACCACCGTGAACGACACCACCTCGCAGGCGCTCACCGACATGGGCGGCGGCGCCGTCTTCTACGACAACGCGGTGGAGGTCGAGCGCGTCGCCGCCGCGCTGCCGACGGCGGATGTCGGAGGCGAGGTCGAAGCCGTCGGCGCGGGGGTGTAGCGCGGTCGGATTGCTGCATCGCTCGTCCGCAGGCCAGCAGGGCGAATGAATTCGCTGCAACAACGACACGAAGTCCGCCTTCGCGGACTACTGCCCTCGGCGTGGCCGGCGTTTCCGCGCGCGCAAGAAGTCTCACGGAGTCCGATGTAGCCCGTGCCCAAGATAAAGGAGCCGGCGCGAAGCGCCCCCGGTCCCTCTCCTGCAGTTCGGGAGAGGGACAGCCGCGAAGCGGCAGGGTGAGGGCCGCCGGCCGATGCGACGTCTCCCCCGCTTCGCCCGAGGTGTTGTAGATTGGGGCTGCAAACGTTCTGCATCTCCCCCAGTCACTCCTCCTCGAGGTATCGCCATGAAGAAGCTGTCGCTGGACATCGGCGCGTTGCGCGTGGAATCGTTCGACGTCTCGCGCGATGGCGGCGCGGCGCGCGGCACCGTGCGCGCGAACAGCGGGTTCACCACGCAGACGACCTTCACCGAAACGATGGTGGAGACGACCACCGACCCGAACCTGAACTGCATGTGTCACAGCGGAACTCCCTGCGTGGAGACGCTTGCGACCGCCTGCATGCCGGAGTGCACCGTCTGATCCTCGTTTCGAGTCTGGGATCGGACAGCAGCCCGCACGGCGAAAGGATGCCGGCGGGCCGCCGTCGTTCATCCGGGTTTCTGGCGCAATCTTCCCGGCGCCCCTAAACTTCCGCCCCATCTCACTTTCCGGCATCCGGCCACCCGCACGCCCAGGTCGTTGCGCGTCCTCTACGTTTCGCATTCGTTCCCGCGGCGCGGCGACCCGCTCAGCAACGTGGGCGGGATGCAGCGCGTGGCCACCGGCCTGCACGCCGCGCTCGCCGCGCACCCCGGGGTAACGCTGTCGTCGCTGGTGCTGGAGACGTCGTGGAAGGCCACGCCGTACCGGATGCCGGGGTTCATGGCCGGCCTCCTGCCCTCCATCCCGCGCGTCGTTCGCGAAGACGGGATCGACGTGGTGCTGTACTCGTCGATGGTGACCGCGGCCACGGCGCCGGCGGTGCGCGGGGCGGTGGCGCGGAGCGGGGCGCTGATGGCCGCCATCCCCGTGGGGCGCGACGTGACGCTCCCCTCGCCGCCGCTGCAGTGGCTGGTGCCGCGCGTCTTCCGTGCGCTCGACCTGGTGTTCCCCATCAGCCACGCCACGGGGGGCGAGTGCCTGGCGCGCGGGCTGGACCCGGCGAAGATGCACGTGGTGCCCTGCGGCGCCGACACCGCGTCGTTCACGCCGCCGGCCGACCGCGCCGCCGCCCGCCGCGAGCTGCTGGCCGCCATCGGCGAGTCGCCGGCGACGGTGGGGGACGACGCGCTGATCCTGGTGAGCGTGGGCCGGCACCAGGAGCGGAAGGGGTTCCAGTGGTTCGCCGACCAGGTGGTGCCGCGCCTCCCCCCCGACGTGCTGTACCTGGTGACCGGCGAGGGGCCCACCACGCCGCAGATCCAGGCGGCGGTCGACCGGCACGGGCTGGGCGGGCGCGTGCGGCTGCTGGGGCAGGTGCCCGAGCCGATGCTGCGGAGGCTCTACCGCGGCGGCGACCTCTTCGTCATGCCCAACATCCACGTGCCGGGCGACATCGAGGGGTTCGGCGTGGTGATGCTGGAGGCGGGGCTGTGCGGGATGCCGGTGCTCGCCGCCGACCTGGAGGGGATCCGCGACGTGATCCGCGAGGGCGAGAACGGCCACCTCCTCCCCAGCCGCGACGCCGGCGCGTTCGCCGAAGCCATCCTGCGCTACCGCGCCGACCGCGCGGCACTGGCGGCAACGTCACGCGCGGCTGCACTGTATACGGCGCGGACGTTCTCGTGGGCGGGCGTGGCCGAGCGCTTCGTGGAGGTGTTCCGCGAGCGGCTGGCCGCGCCGGCCACCGAGCCACCGGCGCGCGCGGCCGGCACGCGCTGAGCCACTCTCTCACCTCTCACCTACGCCATCCCATGGACATCGAAGGAACCATCGCGGTGGCCGGCGGCATCCTGATCGTCCTGATCCCCATCGCCGGGCTCACGGCGCGGTTCGCGCTGAAGCCGCTGATCGAGACGGTCGCCAAGGTGATGCAGGCGCGGCAGGGCGCGGAAGCCGTGCAGCTGGTGGAGCGACGGGTGGCGCTGCTGGAGCAGGAGCTGGCGTCCATGCGCGCGGATCTGCAGCAGGTGGGCGAGGCCAAGGAGTTCTACACCAAGCTCGCGGACCCATCGTCCGCCGCCGCGCCGAATCGCCCGGGAGAGAGCTGATCCCGACCTCATCTCCCGTGTAGACGAGAAGGGGCCCCAGGCGCGGGGCCCCTTCTTCGTTCCGCCGACCGTCCCAACGGGCCGTCGCGGGATGAGCCGCGTCGCCCGCCGAGCGCCGCACGGCCCGCGCACTGCCGCCGGCGTCACAGCCTCGCGCAGTTTGCGAGGCTTCCCATTGTTGTAGCTTGCGGATTCATCCGCCTTTCCCGCGAAAACGCAGCGGCCTGTATCCTCCATCGACGGCCCCCGCGTCGACGGGCCCGCGTCACGATGGGCTGCGTCGCCCCGCCCCGCCCGCCCTCAGCGCAGCTCGTCGGCGAGGATGCCGTAGACGTCGATGTCTTCGAACGCGCCCCACTTGAGCGTGTGCTTGCGCAGGCGGCCCTCGAAGGTCATCCCGATCTTCTGCATCACGCGGCCGGAGGCGCCGTTGCGGCAGTAGTGGCGCGCCTGCACGCGGTTCAGCCCCAGCACGCGGAAGCCGAACTCCACCACCGCGCGCGAGCCCTCCGTCGCGAATCCCCCGTTCCAGAACTCGCGCGCCACCCAGTAGCCCAGCTCCGCGCGCCGGTGCTGCGGCTCGATCTCCATCCCGATCGCCGCCACGATGCGCCCGTCGGCGGGGAGCGTGGCGGCGAACACGGCGCTCTCGCCCGTCTCCCAGCGCAGCATCAGCCGCTCGATCCACTCGGCCGCCATCCCGTCGGGGTACGGGTGCGGGATGTGGGCGGTGTTGTACGCGATCTCGCGGTCCGACACGATCGCGTGCACCTCGCCCGCGTCGGCGGGGGTGAAGGGGCGCAGGACCAGGCGCGCGGTGCGCAGGGTGGGCTGTGCGGACATCCGGCTCGTCGCGTTCCCTGGGTTCAGCTCTCGGCCCGCGGCTCCAGCGATTGCCGGATGATGAGGTACTCCTCCACCACGCGCCCGCCCAGCAGGTGCTCCTGGATGATGCGCTCCAGCACGGGCGCGTCACAGCGCCCGTACCACGCGCCCTCGGGGTAGACCACGGCGATGGGGCCGCCCTCGCACACGCGCAGGCAGTTGGCCTTGGTGCGCGCCACCCCGCCGTGCTCCGAAAGCCCCAGCTCCTTCAGCCGGCGCTTGAGGAACTCCCACGCCTCCAGGCCGCGCGGCAGGTCGCAGCACTTGGGCTTGGCCTGGTCGCAGCACAGGAAGATGTGGCGATGCGCCGCCGGCAGCCCCGCCGCGTGCGCCACGCGCCGCAGCCGCTCGGCATCCATCGTAACGTCGCGCTCGCGCGCCTGGTCTTCGCTCACCGCTTCCCTTCGACGGAAGATGGATCACCTGCCCCTCCGCCCAATGTGCGACACCGCCCGCCCGGGATCAATCTCCCCGGACGGGCGGTGTGTGGACTGAAGACTGAGCACCCAGCCTTCAAATCGTGAGGTTGACCGTGCATTCCTCGCGAATCCAGGAAGATGTCATCCTGAGGCCGGCCACACCGCCATCGCGGAACGAACGGCTGGTCGCAGGCCGAAGGATCT
>DASQLJ010000762.1:0-7038 GCA_035630095.1 Longimicrobium sp. | reverse complement strand
CGCGCCGCCGGCCGAATCGGCCGCAACCTCCCCGCCGATCGTCTCGAGATCGCCTGGCGGTGCGGACGCCGACGCCGTGGGGCCGTTGCCGGGGATCGACGTGCTGCTCCGCGACTCGCTGCACCTGGTGCGCGGCAAGCGCGTGGGGCTGATCACCAACCACACCGCCGTCACCCGCGACGGCCGCAGCGACGTGGACGTGCTCCACGGCGCCACCGGCGTGCGCCTGGTGGCGCTGTACGCGCCGGAGCACGGCATCCGCGGCAACGTGGACGGCGGCGAGCACATCGAGTCGGGGCGCGACCGGCGCACGGGCGTTCCCGTGTTCTCCCTCTACGGCGCCACGGAACGGCCAACGGCGGCCATGCTGCGCGGCGTGGACGTGCTGGTCTTCGACATCCAGGACATCGGCGCGCGGCCGTACACCTACGTGTGGACGATGACGTTCGCGATGGAGGAGGCGGCGCGGCGCAACATCCCCTTCGTCGTGCTCGACCGCCCCAATCCCGTGACCGCCAGGGCCGAGGGCCCGCTGATGCAGTGGGAGATGCGCCGGCGCGGGCCGCTGATCACCGGCGCCTACCCCGTACCGCTGCGGCATGGGCTGACTGCCGGCGAGCTGGCGCGCTACGTCAACGCCACCTACCGCATCGGCGCGCGGCTGAGCGTGGTGCCCGTCTCCGGCTGGCAGGGCAACCGCTGGTTCGACCAGACGGGGCTGCCCTGGATCAACCCGTCGCCCAACATCCGCACCCTCACCGCCGCGCTCAGCTTCAGCGGGCTGGTGATGCTGGAAACGACCAACCTGAACGTGGGCCGCGGCACCGACGCGCCGTTCAGCTACGTGGGCGCGCCGTACGTGGACGGCGATGCGCTGCTGAGGCGGATGCGCGCGCACGACCTCCCCGGGGTGCGCTTCGAGCGGGCGGAGTGGACGCCGCGCGGTGCCGGGTGGATCCAGTTCAAGGGGCGCCCCTGCCACGGCGTGCGCCTCCGCGTGACCGACCGCGAGGCGTACCGCCCGGTGCTCACCGCCCTCGCCTTCCTGGTGGAGCTGCGGAAGATGTATCCCCAGCAGCTGGGGATGGGCTCCATGCTGCAGATGCTGGGCAGCGAGTGGGCCCCCGCCGCCGTCCGCCGCGGCGACGACCCGCGCACCATCTACGCGCGCTGGGAGCGCGAGAATGCAGAGTGGGAGCGATCCGTCGCGCGCTTCCGCCTCTACCCGGCGCGGTGACGGCGCGCGAGCCGCCGTCCGACGCAGACGAATCGCCCCGGCGCGCTCCCGAGTGCCGGGGCGATCTCGTTCCGGGCACGCCGCGCCGCGGGGAGGGAAAAGGAGAGGGATCGTCCATCAGATCGTACGCGCCCGGTCTGGGCGGCGATCCCGATCTCCCACTCCCTCCCGAGGCTCCCATGCAGCTCACATCCGCCCAGGACCTGAAGGCGCAGTTGCTGAACGACGTGGTGGTGCCGTTCACCCGGGTGGCCGCGGCCAGCGCGCGCGGGGCCCGCAGCCGGTCGCGCGCGCCGGGGGCGGCGCTGGCGCGCGAGCTGGCCGTTGCCTCGCCGCTGGCGGTGAGCGCCACCCCCGGCGAGTCGCTCCCCGACGTGCAGCGCTCGGTGGCGCTCGGCGTGACGCTGAAGGGCAAGCAGTACCAGCTCGCCGTGCGCGTGCAGCGCCAGGGGCTGATGGCCAGCCCCCTGGTGGAGCACCTCGTCAGCCAGGCCAAGGGCGAGGCGGACGTGCGCATGGTCGGCCGGATCGACAAGCGGCAGATCGCCGGACCGCCGTGGAACCAGGGGAAGGTGCGCCCGGTGATGATCGGCACGTCGGTCGGCCACCCGGACGTGACCGCGGGGACGGTGGGCGCCTTCGTCACCGCCGGCGGAAAGACGTTCATCCTGTCGAACAACCACGTTCTGGCGAACGAGAACCTGGCCAAGGCCGGCGACCGGATCGTGCAGCCCGGCACCCTCGACGGCGGGAAGAGCCCGAAGGACGCCGTCGCCCGGCTCCGCAAGTTCATCGCGCTGAAGGTCCCCGGCGCGAACTTCGTGGACGCCGCGATCGCGGAGCTCGACGCGGGGGTGAGCTTCGACCGCTCGCTGATGCGCGGCCTGGTGGGCGGCGCCGACCGCACCCTCTCGGGGCTGGGGCCGGCCTTCGTGGACGAGAGCACCCCCGTGTTCAAGCTGGGCCGCACCACGGGGGCGACCGAAGGCCGGGTCACCGCCTTCGACCTGGACAACGTGGTGGTCTCGTACGGCATCGGGAACGTGCGCTTCGACGACCAGGTGGAGATCGAGGGCACCGGCAACGCGCCGTTCAGCGACGGCGGCGACAGCGGCTCCATCATCGTGAACGGCGACATGCAGGCGGTGGCGCTCCTCTTCGCCGGGGGCGACACCGGCGGCACCAACGGCCTCGGGTTGACCTACGCCAACCCGATCCATAGAGTCCTCTCGGACCTGAAGGTCACGCTCCTCTTCTAGCGCCGGCACCCCGGGCACGCGCCGCCCGGCCGCCGGGCAAGGGCTATCATGACCGTCTCTCTCGAGCGCGCCCGGGCGGCGAAGGCCGCGATCCAGAAGACGCTGGAGAACCTCGATACCGTCACCGGCGTGGGGATCACCCGCGTCGGTGACGACTACGCGGTGAAGGTGAACCTCCGCGAGGCCGGCGGCGACGCGGCCGACATCCCCAGCCACGTCGACGGCGTGCCGGTGCGCGTGGAGGTCACCGGCACGATCCGACCGCGCGCCTGACGTCACCGCGCCCGGCATCTCCACTCCCGACGCCACCGTGCCCGACGCGGGGCGGCGGACCCTCCCCGTCAGAATCCCCCCGCTCCCGCCGTTCTCCCTGATCACGTGCCCGCAAGCGGGCAGGGTCCGCCCGCTCCGCCCGCACGAGACGCTTGACGGAGGGCGGCGCCGGGGGCATCATACCTTTGTGCTAGAGATTTAGCAGCCGCTCTCGCCTGGCTGCCGGACCCGGATCATACGCCCCATGAGAACTCCCGCGCAGAACCAGCTCAGCCGCCGCGAACGGCAGATCATGGACGTGGTCTACCGCCTGGGGAAGGCGGCCGTGAACGACGTGCTGGAGCGCCTTCCCGACCCGCCCAGCTACTCCGCGGTGCGCGCGCTGATGCGCATCCTGGAGGAGAAGGGGCACCTGAAGCACGAGCAGGACGGCCCGCGCTACGTCTACATCCCCACCGTGCCGCGCGACGCCGCACAGGGCGCCGCGCTGTCGCACATGGTGCGCACCTTCTTCGGCGGCAGCACCGAGGCCGCCGTGGCCGCGCTGCTGGAGCTGCCCGAGCACGGGCTTTCGGAGAACGAGCTGACCCGCCTCTCTCACCTGATCGACGAAGCCCGCAAGCAGGGACGCTGACCATGGCCCTTCCCGCCGCCCCACTCGCGCCCGACCTGGCGCAGGCCGCGTTGATCGTGGCGAAGAGCACGCTGCTGTTGGCCGCGGCGGCGGCGGGCGCGCACGCCATGCGCCGCGGGAGCGCCGCGGCGCGGCACCTGGTGTGGGCGCTGGCGCTGGGGGCGCTGGTGGCGCTCCCCTCGCTCGCGCTGGTGCTGCCGCGCTGGAAGCCGACCGCGCTGGCCGTGCTCCGCCCCGCGGGCGGCGGCGCCGAGTGGGCCGTGCCCGCCGCGAGCGCCGCGCCGCAGTGGTCGATCGCGGGCGTGCTGGTGGCGGTGTGGGCGGCGGGCGCCGTGGTGGTGCTCGCGCGGCTGGCGCGCGGGCTGTGGGCCGTGCGGCGCCTGGCGCACACGGCCCGGCGGGTGGACGACCCCGCGTGGACGGGGCTGCTGGAGGAGCTCGGCCGCGCGATGGAGGTGCGCCGCCCCGTGGTGCTCCTGCGCAGCGAGCGCGCCGCGATGCCGCTGACCTGGGGCGCGCTGCGCCCCGCGATCCTCCTCCCCGCCGGGGCGGACGCGTGGAGCCCGGAGCGCCGCCGCGTGGTGCTCCTGCACGAGCTCGCCCACGTGGCCCGCCGCGACTGCCTGGTGCAGACGCTGGCCGAGGCGTGCTGCGCGCTGTGGTGGTTCCACCCCGGCGCCTGGGCGGCCGCGCGGCGGATGCGCATCGAGCGCGAGCAGGCGTGCGACGACCGCGTGCTGGCCGCCGGCGCCCGCGCGTCGGACTACGCGGGGCACCTGCTGGAGGTGGCGCGCACCTGCCACTCGCCGGCGCTCTCCGCGGCGATCGCCATGGCGCGCCCCAGCCACCTGGAGGGCCGCGTGCGTGCCGTGCTGGCCGCCGAGCGCGACCGCCGCGGCGTGCACCCGCGCATCGCCGCGGTCTGCGCCGGCGCGGTGCTGCTGGCCTCGCTCCCGCTGGCCGCCGTCGCGCCCTCGGAGCGGGCGGAGGTGCCGGGCGTCGTCGCGTGGGAGATGCCGCCCGCGCGCGCCACCCGGCAGCCGGGCATCCACGGGCACGTGACGGTGACGAAGCCCGCCCGCGTCGCGGCGCCGGCACGGAGCGCCCCCGCGGCCCGGCCGCGCCACGCCGCCGCGCCCGCCGTGGCGGAGCGCGCTCCCGAGCCCGCGCGCGCGCAGCAGCGGCGCGAGGGCCGCGAGCTGTCGATCTCCACCCCCACGCTCGCCGCGCGGCTGGACGCGGAGGGCACGCTGCACGCCCGCGTGCGCCTGCCGCGGGGGCTGGACCTGCGCGTGGAAGGCCACGGCGTGCGCACCGTGGGCGGCGAGTTGCGGGTGAGCCTGGACGCGCGCCGCGCCATCTCGCTGCTCGAGGGGAGCGGCGAGGCGGGCGACAAGTGCCCGGAGCGCGGCCGCACGCCCACCGCGGGCCCCGCCAAGAAGCTCGCCGGCGACGTGCGTCGCGTGGTGGCGGACCACAAGCACGACTTGGCGCTGAGCATCCTGGCCGACCTGAGCGCCCCGGCCGAGGCGCCCTCGCGCCGCGGCAAGACCCCCGTCCGCGACGACGAGGCGGCCGGCGGCGTCTGAACTTCGGGAGATGGCCGCCGCGGCGTTGCGGCGGCCGTTTTCGCGGATCTTGGTGCTAAAAAATTAGCGTTGAATTAGCCGCGAAACTTCGTGGCACCAGCGCTCGTTCCGGGAAGCAGACATCCCCCTCGACCGTCTTGCACGTCGCTGGTTCGATCGCGTTCCACGGCTGGGAGCACGTGCCCCGAATCCCCCGCGGTGGCGGATGCGGAGCGCCCCCCGCAAGGCTTGCAACCCTTGGTGCACCGAATGAATCCAAACCCCGTTCGCTCCCGTACGGCGCAGAAACAGATGTCGCAGGAAAGCCGGCCCGTCCCATCCACGTCCCCCTCCCGGGCGGCCGCGGTCCAATCCAATCTCGTGAACCCCTCCACGTCGGAGAGCCGTCGATGACGTTTCGATTCGCGCCGTGCATGGCCGTGATGGCCGCGGCGCTGCTGGCCGGCCGCCCCGCGGCCGCGCAGGCGCTTTCAGCAGAATCCGCTTCCGCCCGCGCCTCCAGCGCGCAGCCGCGCGGCGCCACGCCGGGGGCCCCGGCGCGCACCCTGCAGGCCGCCCCCGCCACCGCCATCCGCGTGGACGGCCGGCTGGACGAGGCCGCCTGGGCCACCGCGCCCGCCGCCGGCGAGTTCGTGCAGCAGCAGCCGGACGAGGGGAAGCCCGGCACCGAGCGCACCGAGGCGCGCGTGCTGATCGACGGCGAGGCCATCTACGTGGCCATGCGCATGTACGACCCGCACCCCGACTCGATCCTGGGCCAGCTCACCCGGCGCGACCAGGGGAGCACCAGCGACGGCGCGCGCGTGTTCATCGACAGCTACAACGACAAGCGCACCGCGTTCGTCTTCGGCCTCAACCCCAAGGGGGTGAAGGACGACTTCCTGCGCTTCAACGACGCCGAGGGGATCGACTACGGGTGGGACGCCGTGTGGGACGGCGCCGCTCGCGTGGACAGCGCCGGGTGGACGGCCGAGTTCCGCATCCCCCTGTCGCAGCTCCGCTTCAGCGCGGCGTCGGTCACGGGCGGGCGCTTCGGGGTGAACTTCCGCCGCTACATCGCCCGGCGCGGCGAGACGAGTTTCTGGGCGCCGATCCCCGCCACCTCCAACGCCTTCGTCTCGCTTTTCGGCGAGCTCGAGGGGCTGCGCGGGATCCGGCAGGGGCGGCGGCTGGAGATGATGCCCTACGTGAGCACCAAGGTGGACCACCTCCCCACGGCCGACCGCAGCGCCTTCGCCGGCGCCACCAGCTTCACCCCCTCCGTCGGCGCCGACCTGAAGGCGGGGCTGCCGGGCGGGCTCACCCTCTCGGCCACCATCAACCCCGACTTCGGGCAGGTGGAGGTGGACCCGGCGGTGGTGAACCTGAGCGCCTTCGAGACCTTCTTCGAGGAGCGGCGCCCCTTCTTCGTGGAGGGCGCCGACATCTTCCAGTTCGGCTCGATGAACAACTTCAACAACTACGGCACGCTGGAGTTCTTCTACTCGCGCCGCGTGGGGCGGCAGCCTCAGGGGGCGGTGCGGGTGGACGGGGTGACCGACCAGCACGCGCCCGACGCCAGCACCATCCTGGGCGCCGCCAAGGTGAGCGGGAAGGTGGGCGGCTGGTCGGTGGGGCTGATGGACGCGCTGACCAGCCGCGAGGCCGCCGACTACCGGCTGGGCGACGGCGTGGACCGGCGCTACGCGGTGGAGCCGCTCACCAACTACTTCGTGGGCCGGGTGCGGCGCGACTTCCAGCGCGGCTCCACCGTGGTGGGGGGGATGCTGAGCGGGGTCACGCGCGACCTGAAGGGCGACGAGTTCGACCCGTACCTGCGCTCGCGCGCCTGGGTCGCGGGGGTGGACGGCTCGCACGCCTGGAAGAACCGCGAGTGGACGCTCTCGGGGTACCTGGCCGCGAGCCGGGTGAACGGCTCCGAGGACGCCATCGCCCGCACGCAGCGCTCCAGCGCGCGCTACTTCAACCGCCCCGACATCGACCACGTCACCTACGATCCCGAGCGCACCTCGCTGGGCGGCCACCCGCTGGGCGGCTCGATCAGCC
>DASQLJ010000761.1:0-13763 GCA_035630095.1 Longimicrobium sp. | reverse complement strand
GTTCTGCAGGTACTGCAGGTCGGTGAAGCTGCGGCGCAGCTCCTGCCCGCGCACCTGGAGCTGGTGCTGCAGCGCGCTCACGTCGCCCACCAGCTGCCGGTCGCGCCGGGCCACCAGGTAGAGGTACTTGTAGCGGTTCAGCAGGTCGCCGAACGACTGCGCGGTGAGCAGCGCCTCCTGCGTCTGCAGGGTGCCGCGCTTGTAGATGTCGCGCAGCCGGCGGTTCAGCAGCGCCTTCTTCTGCGCCAGCTCGTCCTGGGTGCGCAGCAGCTCGCTGGTGGTCTCCTCGATCTTCCGCTCCGTCTCGCCCATCTGGAAGTTGAGCTCGCGCAGCAGCGACGCGCTCACCGCGCGCTGGCGCTGGATGTTGCGGATCTCGCTGGACACGTCGTGCGCGCGGCTGCGGATCCCGCTCAGCTCGCGGCGCAGCTCGCTGCGCTCGGCGCGGATCTCCTGCAGCCGCCGCTGGCTCTCGGAGATCTGCGCGTCGGGCGCGCGCTGCGCGCGGCGCCCCTGCTGCGCGACCGCCGCCAGGGGGAGCGCCGCGGCCAGCGCCACGGCCAGCCAGGCGCGGGCGCCGCGGCCCACCGTCAGACCGCCTCCAGGTGGCGGCGCACCGCCACCATGCTGCTCACGAAGCCGAACACCGTTCCCACCACCACCACCAGCACCATCCATTCGCCGGGGATCATCTCGATCTGGAAGATGTTCGCGCTGAGGATGCGGTACGCCCCCCAGGTGAGCAGCGCGGCCAGGGCGCCGCCCATCAGCCCCGTCATCACCCCCTCCAGCAGGAAGGGGCGCTGCACGAAGCCGTCGGTGGCGCCCACCAGCCGCATGATGCTGATCTCCTCGCGCCGCGCGAACACCGCGATGCGCACCGCCGTGGCGATGATGATCGCCGCCACCAGCGCGAACGCCGCGCCGATCATGGTGGCCGCGCCCGCCGCCAGCCGGCGGATCTGGTAGATCTTGTCCAGCCACTCGCGCCCGTAGCGCACGTCCTCCACGAACGGGTAGGCGCGCACCCGCTCGGCCACCCGCTTCACCGCGTCGGGGGTGCGGCTCCCGGGCTTCATGCGGATCTCGAGCGAGGCGGGGAGCGGGTTGTTGTCCAGGTCGGAGAAGACGTCGCGGAACTCCTGCATCTCGGCCATGGCGGTGGCCAGCGCGTCGGTCTTGGTCACGTGGCGCAGGTCCAGCACCCCCGGCAGCGCGCGCACCTCCTGCTGCGCCAGCTCCAGCTGCGACGGGGTGGTCGCGTCGTCCAGGTACACCACGATCTCCACCTTCTCCTCCACCGTCTCGATCGCCCGCCCGATGTTCCAGGCGGTCAGCCCGAACAGGCCGATCACGAAGAGGGAGAAGCCGATCGCCACCACCGAGAGGAAGGCCAGCAGCGGGCTGCGGCGGAAGGCGGAGAGCGCCTCGCGGAGCGAATAGGGCATGGCTCAGGCCCCGCGCGGGTCGTAGATGCCGATGGCGAGCTGCCCGTCGCCGGCCGCGGCGGAGACGGGCGCGTGGGCGGGCGGGGCGGAGGGCGCGGGTGCGGCGGCCTTGCTGTCGTACACCACCTGCCCCTGCGCCAGCTCGATCACCCGGTACTCGGGGTGCGCGCGCACCAGGTCCAGGTCGTGGGTGGCCATCAGCACCGTCATCCCCAGCGCGTTGATCTCGCGGAAAAGGTCGAAGATGCCGCGGGCCGCCCACTCGTCCAGGTTGCCGGTGGGCTCGTCGGCCAGCAGCACCAGCGGCTCGTTGGCCAGCGCGCGCGCCACCGCCACCCGCTGCCGCTCGCCGCCCGAGAGCTCGTCGGGGAAGCTCTGCGCCTTGTGGCTGAGCCCCACCTGCGTGAGCACGCGGTTCACGCGCTGGCTGATGGCCGAGCGCTTGACGCCCGTCACCTCCAGCGCGAAGGCCACGTTCTGCTCGGCGGTGCGGTCGCGCAGCAGGCGGAAGTCCTGGAAGACCACGCCCAGCTTGCGCCGCAGCAGCGGGATCTCGCGCCTGCGGATGGTCTTGGACGAGAAGCCGGAGACGCGCACCTCGCCCGCGCTGGGCGCCTCGGCCATCTGCAGCAGGCGCATGATGGTGCTCTTCCCCGCGCCCGAGTGGCCGGTGACGAACACCAGCTCGCCCTTCTGGACGTGGAACGAAACGTCCTTGAGGGCCGCGCCGGAGCGGGCGTACTCCTTGTAGACCGACGTGAGCTTGATCACGCTGACACGGAGACCGCGGAGGGAACGGCTGATGTGGCGGATTGGCGAAACTTAATGGCGATTCGCCCGGGTGTCAAAGCAATACGGCGCTTCGACTTCGGAATCGATGTCCGGCCAGGCCGTCGACGGTGTGGAGCGACGGGAGGAAACGCGTCTGGGCGTGTTCGGCGCCGAGGCGCCGAACCGGGCTGCGCGCGCCGTAGGGCACGATACCGCCGTGCCCAACGGCGCCGGGCCTGCTCCGGGCAAACCGCCGCCCTGCGCAGTCCCGGCCCTCCGGGCGCGCATCCCTCACGCGATCGGTGGGTTCCGCGGCCCTGATCGGACCGGATGCACCTAAATTCGACGCGCGGCGCGCATCCGCTCGGCGAGGTGGACGGCCAGGAGCGTGGCCTCCGTCATCGACCCCGCGTCCGCCATGCCCTTGCCGGCGATGTCGATGGCGGTTCCGTGGTCGGGGCTGGTGCGGGGGAAGGGGAGGCCCAGCGTCACGTTCACCCCGCTGCCGAACGCGGCGGTCTTGAACGCCGCCATCCCCACGTCGTGGTAGGGCGCGATCACCGCGTCGAACTCGCCGCGGACGGCGCGGGTGAAAACGGTGTCGGCGGGGATCGGGCCCGCCGCGTCCACGCCGCGGCGGCGCAGCTCCTCCAGCGCCGGCGCCACGATGCGCGCCTCCTCGTCGCCGAAGAGGCCGCCGTCGCCCGCGTGCGGGTTCACGCCGCAGAGCGCCACGCGCGGCGCCGGGATCGCCCACAGGTCGCGCAGCGCGCGCCAGGTCATCTCCGCCTGCCCCACCAGCAGCCCGGCCGAGAGGGCGGCGGGGACGTCGCGGAGGGCGAGGTGCGTCGTCGCGAGGACGACCCGCAGCGGGCCGCCGAGCGCGGTGCGCTCCGCGGCCATCATCATCACCACCTCGGGCGCGCCGGCCAGGTCGCCCAGCATCTCGGTGTGGCCGGGGTAGTGCCAGCCGCCCAGGTGAAAGGCGTGCTTGTCGATCGGCGCCGTGACGATCGCGTCCACCGCGCCCGCGAGCGCCATCTCCACCGCGCGCCGGATCGCCTCGCCGGCGATGCGCCCGGCCGCGGCCTCCCCGTCATCCGGCACCCATCGCCCCACCGCCACGTCCCCCGCGGCGCGCATCAGCGATTCCGGCCCCACGCGGACGAACGAGGCCGCGCCCGCGACCTCGGGGTCCGCCAGCGCCGCCTCCGCCACCTCGGGGCCGATGCCGCGCGGGTCTCCCATCGTCACGGCGATGCGAGGCCTGTGCCTGGTTCCGCTATCGTCTACCATGCTCTCACGTCGCCCGCCGAACGGTCGAATCGAGGAATCCCGCAACCGCAACTGCAATGGTGAGACAGCCGTTGCCGTAAGTCACCACGTCCAGCCAGGAGACCCGCGGACGCTCAGAACAGATCTTCGCGCACCCGCTCTTCCCGGATCACCCGGTACAGCTCCTTCGCCTTCTGCTTCGACGTGCTCTTCCCCGGCGTCTCCAGCAACTCCATCTCCAGCGTGCGCGAGGGGTAGCGGATCTCGACCCGCCGGCCGACCGGCACCACGTCGCTGGCCTTCGCCTTCTTCCCGTCCACGAACACCGCGCCCGAGTCGCACGCCGCCTTGGCCTCGCTCCGGCTCCTGGTGAGGCAGAGGCGGTGCAGCAGCACGTCCACGCGCAGCGCCTCGTCGCTCACAGGCGCAGGCTCACGGCGGTCACCTGGCGCAGCTCGGCAAGCAGCCGCTCCACCTGGCGGTTCTGCACCAGCCGCTCGCGCACCTGCTCCTTCACGTCGGCCAGCGTGTACTCGCCGCCCGCGCGGCGCTCGTTCATCTTGGCGACGACGAACGTCGGGCTGCCGCCGGCCTCCACCTGGAACGGCCCCACCACGGAGCCGATCTCGGAGGTGCCCAGCGCGGCCGAGTACTCGGGCGGCAGGCGCTCGGGGAGCACGTCGCGCAGGTTGCGCTGCTCGACCGGCGTCCCCGTCCGCAGCCCCGCGTCGGCGATCGACCCGCCGCCGCGCACCGCGGTGGCGATCGAGTCGGCCCGCTGGCGCGCGGCGGCGATGTCGGCCTCGGTGATCTCGGGACGGATCAGGATGTGGCGCGCCTGGCGCTCGGCGCCGCGCACCTTCTCCAGCTTGATGATGTGGTAGCCGTACTCCGTCTTCACCACGGGGCTGATGTCGCCCGGGCGCAGCGCGTAGGCCACCGCCTCGAAGGGGCGCACCATCTGCCCCTGGCGGAACCAGCCCAGCATCCCGCCGTTGGGGCCGCTGGGGTCCTGCGAGTGGCGGCGCGCCAGCGCCTCGAAGTCGCCGCCGCGGCGCAGCTCCACCAGCACCTCCTCGGCCTTGCGGCGCGCGCGCGCATCGGCCGAGTCGCTGGCCTGCGGCTTCACGATCGCCTGCTGGAACGACACCGTGGCCGGGCGCTGGCCGAGCTGCGCCCGCTGCGTGGCGAAGAACTGCTCGACGTCGGCCTCGCTCACCGGCGGCACCGACATCCGGCTCACCCGGTCGCGCACGTAGCGCTGGATCTGCGTCTGGTCGGAGTACTGCTGGGTGAGCGTGCGGCGGTACTCGTCGATCGTGCGCCCGCTCTGCGCCAGCGCCTGCTCGAACGCCGCCGGGGTGGGGAACTGCCCCTGGATGCGGTTGATCTGCGCCTCCACCGAGGCGGCCACCTCCACCGGCGGCACCTCGGTGCCGGCGCGGCGCGCGGCCTCCAGCAGGAGCAGGTCGTCCACCCGCCGGTTCAGCACGTCGCGCAGCAGCTGGCTGCGGGCCGCCGGGTCGGTGGGCACCTGCTGCCCCTGCGCCTGCATCGACTCCAACTCCAGCATCAGGTCGGAGTACAGGACGGCGGTGTCGCCCACCGTGGCCACCACCCGGTCCCACACGGTGGGCCCGGGCTGGGCGGTGGACTGTTGCGCGGCGGCCGCGGCGGGCACGGCCAGCAGCACGGCAAGGGCGAGCGCGTTCAGAGCACGCATGAGTTCGTGGAAAACGGGGAAAGAGCGAACGCGGCCCGCCAGGCGGGCCGCGGCCGGGCGCCGCACGCGCGGCACCCGGGACTGCTGAATACGCCACGAGGCGCGGCGGGGTTCCGCCGCGCCTCGTTTCGAATCCGGCCTGGACCGCGCCTTACTTCTTCCCGCTGTCGGCCGGCGCGGCCGGGGCGGGGGCCGCCGGAGCCGGGGCCGGCGCGGCCTGCGGCTGCTGCTGCTGCGGCATCTGCTGCGGCATCTGGGGCATCTGCTGCGCGCCCGGCGCGCCGGGGCCGCCGGCGGGCGGCGCCACCTGCGGCTGCGTGGCGCGGATCGAGCGCACCTTCTCCAGCACCCGCGGGATCGACGCCTCGTTGAACGAGCCGCCGTAGATCCCCCGCAGCTGCGTGCCCAGCGTGCCCAGCGACGGCATCTGCCGCTGCCCGGCCACCGCCTGCTGCAGGAGCTCGCGCACCTGCTGCTCGATCACGGCGTTCCCCGCCGCGCCCTTGGGCGCGCGGCGCTGGCCGATCCCCGAGAGCTGCACCGCCTGCAGGATGTACTGGCGGGCCTGCTCGCGCATCTGCTGCTGCTCCTGCGGCGAGAGCCGGATCCCGCGCTTGGTCGCCTCGGCCAGCAGGAGCTGCTTGCTGCTCTGCTGCTTCAGGATGTTGTTGATGATGCTGTCGGGCGCCTCGGAGATCTGCTTGAGCGCCTCGGGCGGGGCGCCGGTCAGCGCCTGCTGCAGGTCGGCGGCGGTGTAGCGGCCGCCGCGGAAGGTGACCAGCGCGCGCGAGGCGGCGCGGCCGGTGGGCGGCTGGGCGCCGGCCTTGGCCATGTCGCGCACCTGCTGCTCGGCGCCGCTCTCCACCTTCACCGCGCCGGCGGTGCTCAGCGAGTCGACGAAGCGCTTGGCCGCCGCCTGCTGGTTGCGCTGCACCAGGAACTGGCGGAACTGCTCCTTGTCGGCGCCCAGCTCGCGCTGGCGGCGGTCCTCCACCTTGATCACGTGCCAGCCGAACGCCGTCTCCACCACCGGGCTGATCTGCCCGGTCTGCAGCCCGAACGCCGCTGCCTCGAACTGCGGCACCATCTGCCCGCGGGGGAAGTAGCCCAGGTCGCCGCCCTGGTCCTTGCTGGTGTCCTGGCTGTAGCGCCGGGCCAGCTCGGCGAAATCGGCGCCGCCGGCGGCCTGCTGGCGGATGCTCTCGGCCAGCCGCTTCACGCTGTCGCGCTGGGGCGGGGTGGCGTCTGCGGGCGGCTTGAGCAGGATGTGGCGGGCGCGGATCTCCTGGCCCGGGCCCTCCGTCTGCCACGCCTGCGCGAGCTGCGCGTCGGTGATCGCGGTGTCCACGCGAACCGCGCGCTCCATGAGCTGGTTCAGCACCATCCCCTCGCGCTGCTCCTGGGTCAGCTTGTCCAGGTCGAGCACGGCCAGGGTGGTGTCCTCGGCATAGGCCGTGGCGAGCAGGGCGTAGTCGATCCAGCGCTCGGCGAGCTGCCGCACCACGCTGGAGTCGGGCTGGATCTGCGGGTTGGCCGCGATCAGGGTGGCGGTCTCGTCCACCTTCAGCTCCTTGCCGGCCGCGCGCGCAACCTCGTCCTTGTGCGCGTTGATGGCCTTGCCGAAGCTGTTGCAGCCGGTCACCAGGGGTGCCGCGGCCAGGAGCACGGCCCAGCGGGACAACTTCATCGATCGTCTCCGGTTGATCGGGTTGCGCCGGCGATGGTCGCCGGCGGTTGGGACAGGGACTATCGGCGCTCGCTGGCGCCAGGGGGTCTTACGGTCTTCGCGGCGTTTCCTCGCCGCTCTCGACAGGTGCGCAAGTGCGCTCGAACAGGTGCGGTAGTGCGCCAGTGCGCTTCAACTTGCGACTCCGCCGAACGTCGACACGCGCACCTTTGCAGTCGACGCACTCACGCATCCGTTCGTCGTTCTTCATCCCCCCGTCAGCGCCGGGTCCACCGCGAGATCGCGGAGGGCGGCGACGATGGTGGTGATGATCGGCTCGGTGCCGTGCCGCGTGAGCGTGAGCGAGAGCGGCAGGGGGCGGCGCACGTCCACGGCGAACTGGTAACGGCCCAGCGCCTTCTGCAGCGGCGACATGCGCGGCACCACGCCGGTGCGGAAGTTCAGGCGCACGTCCCACGGGCGCACCAGGATCCGCTCGATCCCCAGCTCGCCGCCCACCAGGCGCAGCGCCTGGGTGGCCAGCATCGTCTCCACCTCGGGCGGCAGGGGGCCGTAGCGGTCGCGCAGCTCGCGGCGGATCGCCTCCACCCCGTCGGCCGTCTCCTCGCGCGCCAGGCGGCGGTAGAAGTGGAGCTTCTGCGCCTCGTCGGGGACGTAGGCGTCGGGGATCAGCGCCGCGCCGTCCACGCTCACCTCGGCCATCCCCTTCTGCGGGCGCTTGCCGTCGCCCTTGAGCTGCTTGATGGCGTCTTCCAGCAGCCGCAGGTAGGTGTCCAGCCCCACGGCGTGCACGAAGCCGCTCTGCTCGGCGCCCAGGATGTTACCCGCCCCGCGCAGCTCCAGGTCCTTGAGCGCGATGCGGTAGCCGCTCCCCAGCTCGGTGTAGTGCTCCAGCACCCGCAGCCGCTTCTCGGCGTCTTCCTGCACCTCGTCGGGGATGAGCAGGTAGCAGAAGGCGCGGTGGTGGCTGCGCCCCACCCGGCCGCGGATCTGGTAGAGCTGGCTCAGGCCGAACTGGTCGGCGCGGTTCACGATCAGCGTGTTGGCGCGCGGCACGTCGAGCCCGCTCTCGATGATCGCCGTGGCCACCAGGATGTCGAGGTCGGCGTCGAGGAAGCGGGTCATCACCGCCTCCAGCTCCTTCTCGCGCATCTGGCCGTGCGCCATCCCGATCGCGGCGTCGGGGACCAGGCGCTGCACCTTCTGCACGACCGCGCCGATCGTCTCCACCCGGTTGTGGACGAAGAAGACCTGGCCGCCGCGGTCCAGCTCGCGCCGGATCGCGTCCTCGATGATGGCGTCGGTCCACGGCAGCACGTGGGTGATCACCGGCTGCCGGTCGCGCGGGGGGGTCTGGATCAGGGTCATGTCCCTGAGCCCCAGCAGCGAGAAGTGCAGCGTCCGCGGGATCGGCGTGGCGGTCAGCGTCAGCACGTCCACGGTCTTGCGCAGCTGCTTCAGGATCTCCTTGTGCTTCACCCCGAAGCGCTGCTCCTCGTCGATCACCAGCATCCCCAGGTCGCGGAACTTCACGTCGGGCGAGAGGAGGCGGTGCGTGCCGATCACCACGTCCACCTCGCCCGCCTCCAGCCTGCGCAGCGACTCGGTCTGCTCCTTCCCGGTGCGGAAGCGCGACAGCGCCTCGATCCGCACGGGGAAGTCGGCGAGCCGCTCGCTGAAGGTGTGCAGGTGCTGCTCGGCCAGGATCGTGGTGGGCACCAGCACCGCCACCTGCTTCCCGTCCTGCACCGCCTTGAACGCCGCCCGGATCGCGATCTCGGTCTTGCCGTACCCCACGTCGCCGCAGATCAGGCGGTCCATCGGGCGCGGGCTCTCCATGTCGCGCTTGACGTCTTCGGTGGCCTGGCGCTGGTCGGGGGTGTCCTCGAAGAGGAACGCCGACTCCATCTCGCGCTGCCAGCGGGTGTCGGCGGTGTAGGCGTATCCCTTCTCGGCGGCGCGCTCGGCGTACAGCTCCAGCAGCTCGGCCGTCATCTCCTGGATGGCCTTCTGCGTCTTCTGCTTGGCGCGCGACCACTCCTTGCCGCCGATGCGGTGCACCCGGGGCGCGGCCGACTCGTCGTCGCTGTCGCTCACCCAGCGCTCGATGAGGTCCACCCGGTGCACGGGCACCCGCAGCAGCTCGCCCCCCGCGTACTCCACGACGAGGGTCTCGAACTCCTCCTCGCCCACCCGCACCCGCTCCATCCGCCGGAACTGGCCGATCCCGTGATCCATGTGCACCACGTAGTCGCCCGGCTTCAGCGCCGCCACGCTCTCCAGCGCCGCCCCGCCGCGGAACCTGCGCCGGCGCCGGATGCGGCGCGTGCGGCGGAAGATCTCGTGGTCGGTGAGCACCCGCAGCGGCGGGTCGGCGTCGGCCAGCACGAAGCCGCCGCCCAGGGAGCCGATGCCGAGCTCCGTGTAGCGCGCGACCTTGAACTCGTCGAGCAGCTCCTGCAGGCGCTCGAGCTGCCCCTGGTTGTCGCACAGCACCAGCGACTGCTCGCCCCGCCCCGCCGCCGAGCGCAGCAGCTCGCCGAGGCGCGGCATGTCGCGGTCGATCGGCTCGGGCGGGAGCGCGCGGAAGCGGAAGACCGCCCGCACCGGCTCGCCGCCGGCCTCCTCCACGAAGAGCTGCGGCAGCCGGGCCAGCCGCGCGCCGGCCTCGTGCGCGGGAAGGAAGAGCCGCTCCGGCGCGTCGGGGCGCGTGCCGCGCGCGGCCTCGGCGTCGTGCAGGCGCAGCACCTCGCTCCAGGTGCGCTCCAGCTCGGGCTTCGTGGCGCTCCCGGCCAGGTGCACCACCACCGTCTCGGGCGGGAGGTAGTCGAGCAGCGACTTGCGCTCGGCGCTCCCCTCCGACGGCGCCAGCGCGTGCGACGAGGTGCCGCCGCCCTCGGCCGCGGGGCGCAGGTCCACCGGGAGCAGCTCCAGCCCGTCCACCGCGCGGACCGAGAGCTGGGTGAGGATGTCGAAGAAGCGGATCGACTCGATCTCGTCGCCGAAGAACTCGATCCGCGCCGGCTCCGGCGCGCCGAAGCCGAAGACGTCCACGATCCCGCCGCGCAGCGCGAACTGGCCCACCTCTTCCACGGTGGCCGCGCGCTCGAACCCCATCCCCTCCAGCGTCTCGGCGAGCTCGGGGAGGCGGATCCGCTGCCCCGCCTTCAGCGCCAGCCGCAGGTCGTCCAGCCCCTGCACCGCGGGCGACAGCTCCTGCAGCGCGCGCGGCGTGGTCACCAGCAGCGCGGCGCGCCCGCTGAGCAGCGCCTCCAGCGCCTCCACCCGCGTGCCGCCGATCTCCAGGTGCGGCTCGGCCTCCTCGTAGGGAAGCGACTCGCGCTGGGGGTACAGGTGCACCGCGCCCTCGCCCAGCAGCGCCTCCAGGTCGGCGGCGGCCTGCTCGGCGTCTTCGGGGCGCGGCGCCACCAGCACCCACAGCCGCTCGCGCCGCGCCCTGTGCAGCGCGGCGGCCAGCACCAGCGGTGCCGAACCCGCAAGCCCCGCCGCCACCACCTGCTCGCCGGCGCGCGGGAGCGCGTCGGCCAGCTCGCGGAAGGCGGGCACGGTGCGGAACGAATCGATCAGCAGCGGGTGCGGCACAGCCTCGAGAACGGGGAGCCCCTCAAACGCACGAACGCCCGCAGCCCGGCGGGCGGCGGGACGCGCGCCGGCCGTCGTTGAAAGGCGGCCGGGCTCGCGGAACAAACCGGAAACCTACCGCGTGGGGCGAGGGTGCGTCAACTGCCCTTGGGTTGGGGAACAGGGGACAGGGAACAGGGGACGGCAAGAGGAGGCGGAGCCGGGGCATCATTACGGCCGTCGACGGAACGACGGATGCGGGCGTGTCCCTCCGCTGCGCTCCGGGCCGGGCTTCGCGCGCCGTAGGCAACGATACCGCCGTTGCCAACGGCGCCGAGCCGCCGGCGCGCCACGGCCCTGCTCGTTCCCGCGGCGCCGGACGCGGGCGCGCCGGCGTCTCGGCCCTCCGGGCGCGAATCCCTCACGCAATCCGCTCGCGGGAACGGAGTCTGACTCCGCGGCGGTCCATCGCGTTGCGCGATCCCTGGGCTCCCGACAGGTTGCGCTTTCCGACGCGATGGATGTCGATCCGGGTCGCCGCGCCGTCTCTCGGGCGCGACGCCGTCGCCTGCTGTCCCCTGTCCCCTGTCCCCTATCCCCTACCGACGCGTCCCCGAGCGGGGACACGGTTCGGCGCGCGAATCTGGCCCGATCCGCATAAACCGATGCAATCCAAAATCTTACGCGTGTATACGATTTCGGAACGCGGATTGCCGTTTCCAGGCGCAGCTTCCTGCACCACCCGGAGACACACCATGCGTATCCCCATCGCCGCCTCGCTCGCCCTGCTCACGCTGGGCGGGGCCACGGCGCTCGCCGCCCCGAACGCGGCGGGCGCGCAGAGCGGCGCGATCTATCGCACCGACGGCGCGGAGCTCTCCGCGTACGAGCGGTCGGCCATCGACCCCGAGGGCTACACCACCGCCGCGCGCTCGCAGCGCGGGCCGGGGGTGCGGGTGTGGATGGAGAACGACCGCGACCTGTACTCGCCCGGCTCGCAGACGCGCGTGTACGTGCGCCCCGTGCAGGACGCGTACGTAGCCGTGCTCCACATCACCGCCGACGGCGACGTGGAGTTCCTCTGGCCGCGCAGCCACGACGAGGACGGCTACCTGCAGGGCGGCCGCGCCTACGCGCTGTCCAGCCGCAACGCCGGGAGCCGTTACGTGCGGCTGGGCTACGGCTACGGCATCGGCTACGTGGTGGCGGTGAGCAGCGACGAGCCGCTCGACCTGCGCCGCATGCGCGACTTCTACTACCGCCGCACCAGCGGGTGGGCCAGCGACATGAACGTGGTGGGCGACCCCTTCCACGCCATGGAGCGCTTCGCCCGCGACATGGTGCCCGGCTACGAAGAGGGCTACGGCACGCTCGACTACTACAGCTACCACGTGGGAAGCAGCCGCTACCGCTACCCGCGCTACGCCTGCTACTCGAGCTACGGCCCGTGGTACGTGAGCCGCAGCCCCTACTACGACAGCTGCGACCGCATCCGCATATTGCTGGTGGAGGCGCCCTACTATTACGATACCCGCTACTACCGCGGCGACCGCAGCGTGTACTGGCGGCGCTGGTACGCGAGCGACTACAACAACTACTACGCGCGGCGGCGCCAGCCGCAGCACGGGTACAAGGAGTCGGCGTACTCGCGCGGCGGGCGGGGCTCGCCCAACAGCCGGCCCATGACCCGCGGCGACGGGCCGCCTCCCGCACGGACCGGGGCGAGCCGCTACGGCGGCGGCGGCGGCGACGACGCGGCGCAGGAGCCGCGGGCCACGCAGCCCTCGCGCACCCGGCCCACCCTGCAGCGCCGCCCGGCCGAGAGCGAGCCGGTGCGCGTGTCGCCGCAGCGCGGCGGCGAGGGGCGCGACGAGCCGCGGGTTCGTGAAGCCCCGGCCGAACGGCGCGAGCCGCCGGCCCGCGCGGAGCCTCGCCGCGAGTCGCCGCCGCCCCGCTCGGCCGAGCCGCGGCGCGAATCGCCCCCGTCGCGCGGCGACGGCGGCACCCGATCGGCCCCGTCGGAGTCGCCCAGGGTACGGCCTTCGCGGGGGTAGCATGACGGACGGGCCGGGGAACGATCCCCGGCCCGTTTCGCAACCCTTCACGAAAGCCCCTCATGCAGAGACGTCCGTCCGTCCTCCTCGCGGCCGCGCTGGCCAGCATCGCCGGCGCGGCCCCCGTGTTTGCGCAGGCCGCCGCGCCGCTGCCGCCCGAGGTGGCGGCCGCCGCCAACGTGATCACCGTCGACGACGCGCGCGCCCGCCTGGAGTTCATCTCCAGCGACCTGATGCGCGGCCGCGACACGCCCAGCCCCGAGCTCAACATCGTCGCCTCGTACCTGGTCTCCAACTACAAGGCGATGGGGCTGCAGCCCGGCGGCGAGGGCGGCGGATACATGCAGTGGTACCCGTTCCCGCTGCGCCGCACGTCGTCGGCGGGGACGCGGCTGGAGGTGACGGGGGGCGCGGCGCCGGTCTCCCTCGCGCTGAACCGCGACTTCTACGCCCTGGGCGGCACGGCGCAGGGGCTCAGCGGCCCGCTGGTGTACGTGGGCCGCGCGCCGGCCGCGGCGCTGGGCGCGGGTTCGCTGCAGGGGCGGGTGGCCGTGGCGGCGCTCCCCGGCGCGTCCACCCGCGACTGGCGCTTGGAGCGCAACCGCATCCGCAACGCGGCGCGGCAGGCGGGCGCGTCGGCCGTGGTGTTCGTGCTGGGGACCGAGTGGACGGCCGACTCGCTGGCCAGGTACGCCGGCCAGGCCGCGCGCCCGTCGCGCACGATGGGCACGGAGCTGGGCTACCCGCAGTTCTACGTGAGCCAGGAGGCCGCCGGGCGCATCTTCCAGGCGGCGCGGATGGACCTGGCGCGGCAGTGGACCGCGGGCGCCGCCGCCGGCTTCCGCCCGGCGCCGCTGGCGGCGCTGACGATCAACGCGGCCGTCCCGGTGGAGCAGGTGGACGAGGCGCGCGCGCCCAACGTGGTGGCGGTGTGGCAGGGGAGCGATCCGGTGCTGCGCAACGAGTACGTGGTGCTCAGCGCCCACATGGACCACGTGGGCGTGGGCCAGCCGGTGAACGGCGACAGCATCTACAACGGCGCCGACGACGACGCCAGCGGCACCACGGGGCTGCTGGAGGTGGCGCAGGCGATGGCCCAGCTGGGGATCCGCCCGCGGCGCAGCATCGTCTTCCTCCACGTGAGCGGCGAGGAGAAGGGGCTGCTGGGGTCGGAGTGGTACAGCGACCATCCCACGCTGCCGCTGGCGCAGATCGTGGCCAAC